>NZ_JBXGGR010000051.1:0-65203 GCF_056855035.1 Suttonella sp. | reverse complement strand
AAACCAGTCAGCAAAGCGGTTTTTGAGGCTTCAATATCGGCACAAAAGTGCCGAATAATTTTTTTGAGATGATATGTGCTTAATTTACTGTTGTATCTCATTTTTCTAGTCTAACAGAATGATTCTGCTAGTCTAGAGCCTGTTTTATTATCATGCCGTTCAACCACGCCTCAGTTTCGACGATATTGCCGACGGCGGGGGCTTGGGGGAAGAGGTTGGGGTGGACAACCAGATCGATTGCGCCGCCGTAGCTGTCAATCACAAGATGATAGAAGACTTCGCCGCTCAGCGGATTTTCGCGCAATGCGGCGGCTTTGACGCTGCCGCTGATATAAGCTGTCGGCAGGACTTTTCCCTCGGCATTGTCTTGCGTTTCCTGCTGCATCAAGCCGATGGGAATAAAGGCTTGGGCGGCATAAGGCGTTTCCCTTTCGGCGGCGTTAAACGCCTGTTCATCGGCATAGAGGCTGATTCTGTGCGGGAAAGCGGTCAGCTGCACGCTGAATTCGATGCTTTTATCTCCGCTGTTATCCAGTGGGAATGTCTCGCGGATATGCTCGAAGCCCATCAGATTGAAGAGCAGGGGATAGAGTCCTTCCGGATTGTCCGCTTTGCTCGCGCTCTGTTCTGCCTCCGCCTGCGCCCAGGCGTAGCAGCTGCCGGCAAAGGGATTGTCTTGTGTATTTAGGTAGTGGTGGGCATGAATGCGGCGGCGGCTGTCGCCGAAGAAATGCGGCTCGAGGCTGTTGAAATCCTGTGCCTGATTGACGCTTACCCAGAGCGAGATACCAGCCGCCGTATCGCTTTCGCGGTAGCAATAATAATAGCCATTGGGCGTTTCAATGCTTTCAAGCGCTTGTGATTGCAGGGTTTCCAAGAGTGCTGCGAAATCGCTGTCGCTATGGATGGCAAAGCCGATATGGTCAAAGGCATTGTATTGCGCTTGCGGGGCGATAAATTCGCCCGATTCGTCCAGTATGCCGTATTCGTCCATCAAATCTTCAACCATGCCGAGCAGATTATCATTGTTTAAGCCCTCGTTTTCCGCCATAGAATCCAGCCATTGATTCAGATGATTAGCCGCAAGAACAGGCATATAGCCTTCGCTGTCTTCGTCGGGATGCAGCAGCATGATAACGGGGACGGCGGCTTGGCTATGGTCGAGGCAGAAAGTGCCGGCTTCATTGCGATAGAAGGGTAGCCATAGCGGATGCAGCAGGGTATTGGCAATGCCGTCTTCTGCGTTTTCAAGCGGATGCGTTTGCCAGTTCTCGCCAAAAGTCTGTGCCAGAAAATCCATGATAGCGGCGCGTGTGCGGATGATGTCTTCACAAGACAGCCATTGCGCATGGATTTCGCCGTCTTCAAAGTATTGCGCCGCACCGTCGGCGGTCAGCAGAAATTCCCGCCATTGCGAGTGCAGCGCGCAGCCGAGTGCTGCTTCCAAAGCGCGGATAGACGCTTCTTCGGCGGGCGGATGTAATTGAAAATCGCTGTCTTGCAAGGCATTAAGAATGGGGTTCATCTTGGCTGCGTTTCTGTAGGTAAGGGATGGTTTTGTCTAAACAGAGAGCCCACTGCTCTTTGTCGTATTCGGGAAAGATAATCGGGCTGACGGTGCTGATGTGTCGGCGCAGGAAGTCCCAATCGACTTGCAATAAGGCCTGCCCTGCGCTGATGCGCTTATTGATGCCGACTAAGAGGCGGATGCCTTCGCCGCGCAGTTTGATGCTGTCGATGCCGATATGGATCAGGATTTCCGTGCCGTTATCGGCGCGGATGCCAATCGCATGTTTGGTGGGAAAAATGGCGATGATGCTGCCGTTGACGGGCGAGCGTACTTCGCCATCGCTAGGCTCAATCGCAAAGCCGACGCCCATGTCGCCATGCGCGAAACTTTCTTCCGGCACGGCGCTCAGCGGCAAGATGTCGCCATTGATGGGCTGCTGCCATTCCAACGGAATGGGATTTGCAGGAAGTGCTTTGCTGCGAGGCGGTGTTGAGGTATTTTCAGCAGCGCTGTCGGCACGAAAGAGGCGGCCCAGATTGCGCCAGAGTTTACTAAAACCCGTATTCGGATTTTCCGCCATGACGGCTTCAAAGGCGGCATAGGCGGTTTTGATATGCTCCGCACCAAAGACGATTTGAAATTGTCCGGCATTGAAAAAATAGCCTTTAATCAAGGGTTCTTGGTCTAGGAGTTCTTGGCGGATATGGCTTTCATTGTGCAAAACAAGACGCAGGCGCAGCGCGCAATGCGTGGTGGAGGCGATATTGTCTTTACCTACCGCCTCAATGACACATCGCGCGGCGCGGCGAAATTCCGCATGGCTTGGCATAAATGTAGCTCCTCAGCTGATTCTTGTGATGTTCGGGCGCATCATGGCATGTTCGCATCTTTGTTGCAAGCCTGCTGCGACGCTGTCGGCAGGGAATAAAAAGCCGCTTCAATGAAGCGGCGCTGTTTAATAGACTTCGGCAAACAGGTCGTGTTCGTCGGCATCGTGGATTTCCACATGCAGGAGTTGTCCTTTTTCTGCACCTTCGATGTGGCTGATATACACCACGCCGTCGATTTCGGGCGCATCATAGAGGCTGCGGGCAATCGCACTTTGGCTGTCTTCGTCGATTTCGTCTATCAATACCGGCATCACGCTGCCGATTTTGGCTTCCAATAAGCGGCGGCTGACTTCATCATGTTTTTGCATAAAGCGCGCCAGCCGTTCTTGTTTGACTTCTTCCGGCACAGCATCGGGCAAGGCATTGGCGCTGGCGCCTTCTACGGGCGAGTAGACAAAGCAGCCGGCGCGGTTGATTTCCGCTTCGTCAATGAAATCCAGCAGTTCTTGGAATTGGGCTTCGGTTTCGCCGGGAAAGCCGGTAATGAAGGTACTACGGATGGCAATGTCGGGGCAGATCTCGCGCCATGAGCGGATGCGCTCGAGGGTACGCTCGATATTGCCGGGGCGGCGCATGGCTTTGAGAATCTCGGGATTGGCATGTTGCAGGGGAATATCCAGATAGGGCAGGATTTTGCCTTCCGCCATCAGGGGAATGAGTTCGTCAACATTGGGGTAGGGATACACATAATGCAGGCGCACCCATACGTCTAATTCGCCCAAGGCTTTGCAGAGTTCGAATAAACGCGATTTGACCGGTTTGCCGCCCCAGAAATCCAGTTTGTGTTTGATGTCGGCGCCGTAGGCGGAGGTGTCTTGCGAGACGACCAGCAGTTCTTTCACGCCCGATTTAGCCAACGCTTCCGCTTCGCGCATCACATCGCCGGCACTGCGGCTTTGCAGGCGTCCTCGCATGCTGGGAATGATGCAGAAGCTGCATTTGTGGTCGCAGCCTTCGGAGATTTTCAAATAGGCGTAATGGCGCGGCGTGAGGCGTAGTCCGATATCCGGCACGAGATCAATGTGCGGGTTTTTTGCCGGTTTCGGCACGGCTTGATGCACGGCTTGCATCACGAATTCATAGGCTTGCGGCCCTGAAATTGCCAGTACGCCGGGATGGAGTTCGCGAATCATCTCGGGTTTGACGCCCAAACAGCCGGTGACAATCACGCGTCCGTTGGCATCCAGCGCTTCGCCGATGGTGTTCAGCGATTCCGCCACGGCTTCGTCGATAAAGCCGCAGGTGTTGACGATGACGACATTGGCATCGTCATAGTTATTGACGATGCGGTAGCCGTCGGTGGAGAGTTGCGTGAGAATGCGTTCGGAGTCCACAAGGGCTTTGGGACAACCCAGGCTGATAAAGCCGACGGAGGGAGAGGATGTGTTCATGATGATGTATTTTTGTAGATATTAGAGCGTATCGAGGCGCGCTTGGCGGCGTTTGACATACCATTCAAAGGCAAAAGTGCCGAAAGGAATGACGGAGGCGAAAAGACCTGCCAGAAAAATCAACAATGACCAGCGGTTCACATGCGCGGCGGGAATGAGGGCAAGGATGTAGGCGAGGAATAAGCCGCCGTGCGTCCAGCCACCGTAATAAACGGGCAGATGCTGACCGCCGTAGTATTTCAAAGGCATGGCGACAAAAATCAGAAATAAGAGCGACAGCCCTTCCAAAATGGCAATAATGCTAAAAATGCGGTTAATCATAAGGTCTTAAGGCTAAAAATAGGGCGCGGATTATAGCGGAAAATAGTATTGGGCGGAATGATTTCAGCAAAATAGGGAGAATGAAAAACCCCGCTGAGCGGGGTTTGGTGGGATTAGGCATATCCACTAAAAATTACTGGGTAACAACACCAGCAGTAGGTTGTTGAACGCTGCGCTCAACAACGCCGTCAACAGTGATGTCAACACGGCGGTTTTGTGCACGGCCTTGGGCAGTGTCGTTAGAGGCAACAGGGTTGCGCTCGCCATTGCCATAGGCTTCAATGATTGTGCTAGGTACGCCGTTTTCAATCAGGAAGTTGCCGACAGCAGCGGCACGACGCTCAGACAATTTTTGGTTATAAGCATCAGAACCTTTAGAGTCGGTGTTACCTACAACAGTGATTTTTTGTACGTTAGCGCCGCGAGAGTTTAATTCTTGCGCCAATTGTTGAATGGCTGCTTTGCCTTCAGGCTTCAATACGGCTTTGTCGAAATCGAAGTAGGTGTCGGCAGATAAGGTAACCACTTGACGTTCTGCTACTTGCTGAACAGGTTGCGGTTGTGCAGGAGCATCGCCGCAGCCGGTCAAGTTGCGGTTAGCCATAACGGTAACGCATTCGCCAAAGTTATTTTTGACAAGGATTTGAGTGTCTGCATTAGACGTCAAATTTTCCAGTTGTTGTGCAGAAGCGTAGCTTGCGCCAGCAAGTACGGCAACTGCAAGCAGTTGTTTCAGTTTCATTATGTTCTCCCAAATTAAACAAAAACTTGCAAGTTCATTGTTTGCGAGGGGGTAAAACTACCCACCGCAGCGCATCATAAGCTGTTTGTCGTAAAAATGCAAAGAGAAAGTATTAAAAATGCAACTTTATTGCTTGGGGTTTGTTGTTTTAATGATACAAATACTTTTCAGATTTGGGAAAAAAGGCTTATTTGTCTAGAAAAACAAAATCAGGTATGAGGATTTTTTATGTTTGCAAACCCACTTGCCCGATAGATGGCACAATTCTAAAATAAACATGTTTCTATAGTCGGAGAAGTGGAAAAGTTAGTACAAGACGAGCCAACGCCGTAATACTTTTTCAATTCTTCGACTATGGCGAATTTTTGCAAATAAGGAGCGGCTTATGTATATCGGCATTGATCTTGGAACTTCCGGAGTAAAAGCGGTTTTGCTGGATGAACAACAGAATATTCTTGCGATTGTGCAGCAGTCTTTGGCGATTGCCCGTCCGCAGCCTTTATGGTCGGAGCAGCAGCCTGAGGATTGGTGGCAGGCGGTGGAAGAGGTGATGCGGCAGTTGGCAGATACACAAGACTTATCCGCGGTGAAAGCCATCGGCTTAACGGGGCAAATGCATGGCGCGACTTTGCTGGATAAGGCGGATCGTGTTTTGAGACCGGCGATATTGTGGAACGACGGGCGCAGCGATTCGGAATGTCGGGAATTGGCGCAAATGCTGCCCAATGCTGTCGAAATCACGGGGAATTTGATGATGCCGGGCTTTACTGCGCCTAAATTAAAATGGATTGCCAAGCATGAGCCTGAGATTTTTGCTCAAATTGCAAAGGTTTTGCTGCCGAAAGATTATTTGCGGCTAAAGATGACGGGAGAGTATGCCTCGGATATGTCCGATGCTTCAGGTACGATGTGGTTGGATGTCGGTAAGCGCGATTGGAATGAAGATTTGTTGGCAGCCTGCGGATTGACGCTGAATCATATGCCGAAATTATTTGAGGGCAATCAAATTACGGGCTATTTGCTTAAGGAATTGGCGGATAAATGGAAGATGCCGTCTGTGCCGGTGGTTGCGGGCGGCGGCGATAATGCTGCCGGTGCGGTAGGTATCGGTTTGCATAGGGCAGGGCAGGCAATGCTTTCCCTCGGTACTTCCGGCGTTTATTTGGTTGTGAGCGACAGTTTTATCGCGAATCCGCAAAAAGCGGTGCATAGTTTTTGTCATGCTTTGCCGGCGCGTTGGCATTTGATGTCGGTTATTTTAAGCGCGGCATCGGCGGTGGATTGGGTGAAAAATCTGACGCATACGGCGGATGTGGCGACTTTGTTTCAAGAGATTGAACAGAGCGGGGTGCGTTCGGAGGCGGTTTTTCTGCCCTATTTGTCCGGCGAACGTACGCCGCATAATGATGCTTATGCCAAAGGGGTGTTTTGGGGTTTGGGTCATAATGACAATGCAACGACAATGGCGAAAGCGGTGGTGGAAGGCGTGAGTTTTGCTTTGGCCGACGGTATTGATGTGCTGCATGAAACGGGGCTGGAAAGTGAGAGCATTACGCTTATCGGCGGCGGAGCAAAGAGCGCGTATTGGCGCCAGCTCTTGGCGGATATTAGCGGAAAAACTTTGGAATACCGCAGCGGGGGCGATGTCGGACCGGCATTGGGCGCGGCGAAATTGGCGCAAATTGCCTTGCATCGGCATGAGGATATAGCGAGTTTTTGTCAGCCCTTGCCTTTGGAAGCGGTTTATCGGCCGCGCGAATCTTTAAGCGCGTTTTACGCGGAGAAACGTGCGAAATACGCAGCGCTGTATCAGCGTTTGAAAGGTTTATAGGCGGCGCAAACGCGCCAATAAGTCTTCTTGTTTGAAGGGTTTATTGATAAGTGCAAACTCGCTGAGCCGGCTGATGTATCGGGTGTGGTTGCCGGTCATTAAGAGTATTTTGATTGACGGCATTTCGGATTTGAGTTGATTGGCCAAATCGATGCCCGTCATTTTGCCGTTGAGGACGATATCGGAGAGGATGTAGCCCGGCGGCGAATGGCAATCCTGCAAATATGCCAATGCCTGCTCGGCATTTTCTACGCTTATCGTGCGATAACCGCTTTGATTGAGTTGTTCTTGCAAGGTTTCTCGCAATTCGGCTTGGTCTTCTATCAATAATAGGGCGGCTGTTTTTTCTTCCGCCGCCTGTTCTTTGAGGCTTTGCGCGGCTAAATGCGGCGCTTGCGCAGCAATAGGCAATTGCAGATGAATGTTTGTACCGACGCCTAATGCGGATTCTACTTCCACTCTCCCTTTGGACTGGCGGATAAAGCCGTAAACCATAGATAGACCTAGGCCGCTGCCTTTGCCGTTTTGCTTGGTGGTAAAAAAGGGTTCAAAAATATGCGATAAGGTGTCGCTGTCCATGCCGCAGCCGTTATCGCTGATGGAAAGCTGAATCATCTGTTCGCTTTTGTGGGTGCGCTGAATAAGGCGTTCTTGCGTGCGGATTAGGATTTCGCCTTCGCCGTTCAAGGCGTCTTTGGCATTGAGCAGCAGATTGACTAGGGCGGTTTCCAGTTGGTTTTTGTCCATATATACGGGCGGCAAATGTTCGTCGAGGTGCAAATTCAGCTTAATGATTGGCGGCAGGCTGTGTTTCATAAAATCGGAAAATTCCAGCAGCAGGCGGTTGATGTCCAAAGCGCTGGGGTTTAATGGTTGTTTGCGGGCATAGGCTAAGAGGCGTTGGGTAAGCGTGGCGCTGTTTTCCGCCGCTTTTAAGGCGCGTTGCAGACGTTTCCTCTGTTTTTCGCTGAGACTGCCGGTGTCGATGAGGTCTAAATTGCCGATGATGACGGCTAGTAAATTATTGAAATCATGCGCGATACCGCCGGTTAGATGTCCGATGCTGCGCATTTTCTGACTATGCGCCAAATCGAGTTCCAATTTTTTGCGCTGGGTACGGTCAATTAAAAACGCGACCAAGCCGCCATCTTGCAGGGCGCTAATCCGCCATTCCAAAATCTGCTGTTTATAGTCGATTTCCAGCGGTTCCTGCTCGCTGCGGATTTCGCGCAGCGCATCTTCGTTTAGCACTTGTCCGCTGCCGTAAATGCTGCCTTGCTGTTGCTGCAAAAAAGCCGCCAGTTGTGAGAAGTTCATAGCGATTTGTTCGGTATCCAAATGCAGCAATTCGATGAATTGGCGGTTGTAGGAAATCAGCTCGTCTTGCGGATTGAAAATCGCCAAACCGTCGCGCATGGCGAAGAAGGTGCGTTCCAGCAATTCGCTTTTCTCTTTTAAGAGGGCATCGGCATGGTCCAGTTTCAGCACATTTTGCTGGAAAATATAAAATGCCCGCGCCAATTCGCCGATTTCATCTTGACGCTGCTGCTGCGGCACTTGTATGGCTTTATCTCCTTGCGATAAACGGGTCAGGGCTTGGGTAATGGAATATAGGCGGTTGCCGAATAGATGATAAATATAGCCGCCCAGAATACATATCAGCGCAATGGTAAACAGTGCGGTCAGCAGGATTAAGACAATTTGCTTGGATAGTGCGATTTGAATTTGTTTCGAATTTTCATTTACTTGTATGATTTTATCCTGTGCCAGACGGCTGTAGTCGCCATCAATTTTGGCGACCAGAAAATCGATTTGGAAAGTCAGAAACTGAATCCGCTGGTTGATGGCTTCCAATTGGTAGGCGGCTTGAATAATGTGGGCAAATTCCTGTTCTATTTTTTGCCATTCCTGCTGAATATCGGGTTGTTTTTGTTCGGGCAGAAAATTAAAGACCGAGCGGATGGCAATGAAGGTTTCGGATGAAAACGAACCTTTGGTGGCGGTTTCTATCAGGGTTTGAATTTGGCTAAACGGCGATGCGGCTGCCGAAGCAGCGGTATGGTGCGAGATTTCGGGCAGAGCAGAGGCGCTGCGTTTTTCCAAGCGCTTGATGTGTTCCAAATACAGCAGGGATTGATTGAGTTTGCTGATGATGGTGGTGTTTAAGACATGGCGCTGATGAGTCTGCTGCAATAAATCTTGTACGCTGTTTTCCAGCAATTCAAGGGAATGAATGATATCGGCAAATTGGCTTTGTTCCGCTTCGCCGTACTGCCTGCCTTCTTCTAGATATTGATGCACTTGCTGCAAATGCGATGCCAGTTGTGCCGATGCTTCTTGGTATTCCAAAGCGCGTACCGTTTCGCGCAGCCTGTTGGCGTAAGTGGAGATTTGCGTGATTTTTACTCCGAGGGTCATCGATAAGAACATTTGGCTGAGGGAGCGTTCACGCAAATTAGACAGGGAATGGTAGGTGGAATGAAGCCCTGCTGCCGACATGATGCTGATAGAGCTTACGAGTAGCACCGCCAGCGCCACAAAAGCGATGAGGCGCAGTTTTACGCTGTAGGTTTTTTTAGAGAAGCGGGGTGTTTGCATCATTTTTTCGCCATAGTGTTTTCTTGGATTCTAAGCCTTGTCGCTCGGCGGATTATGACAAATATGAACGGATGTTTAACATTTTCTGTTCATAAAGCTGTGTTTTACTGGGCGTCCATCAAATAGCCTTGAGAGACATTAAGCATGGAAGACGCCGTTAATTCTATCGCCAACGATAGCGCCCCGATGAACGGTAGCGCACCCTTATTGGAAATGCGCCAAATTGCCAAGCGTTTCGGGGATTTTTATGCTTTGCAAGCGGTCGATTTAGATGTTTATTCGGGCGAAATCCATGCCTTGATGGGGGAAAACGGCGCGGGCAAAAGTACGCTGATGAAGATTCTCGCCGGCGCCTATGTCGCCACTTCGGGCGAAATTAAGATTGGCGGGGAGATTTTTCCGATTGCTTCGCCCAAAGATGCGATTCGTGCGGGCATTACCCTCATTTATCAGGAAATTCATCTGTCGCCGAATTTGACGGTTGCCGAGAATATTTTCTTGGGGCGCGAAATCAAAACGCTGTTCGGCTTAAACCGCAAACAGATGGAGGCAGAGTCCCAAGAGGTTTTAGACCGTTTGGGGGCGCAATTTTTTGCGCATCAGAAAGTCTCTTCTTTAACGATTGCTGAGCAGCAGCAAGTAGAAATTGCCCGCGCTTTGCACCGTAAAAGCCGCATTTTGGTCATGGACGAGCCGACGGCGGCGCTGTCTTCCCGCGAAACCGAAAAGCTCTTCGCATTGATTAAAAAGCTGCGTTCCGAAGGTTTGGCGATTATTTATATCAGCCACCGCATGGCGGAAATCTACGAGCTGGCGGATAGGGTCAGCGTGCTGCGCGACGGCAAATATGTCGGTTCTTTGGTGCGCGAAAACCTGAATTCCAACACGCTTGTACAGATGATGGTAGGGCGTCCTTTGACGGATTTGTTCAATAAGGAAAAAGTGCCGGCGGGCGAAGAAGTGATTCGCATCGAAAATCTCGGCGACGGCAAGAAAGTCAAAAATGCGTCGCTGACGGTCAAAGCCGGCGAGATTGTCGGTTTGTCGGGCTTGGTCGGTGCCGGACGTTCGGAATTGGCGCATTTGCTTTTTGGAGCAAGCCAGCCGACGCAGGGAAAAATCTATCTCAATGGCGCGGAAATCCGCTTTAAATCGCCGCGGGATGCGATTGCCCAACGTGTCGCCTTATTACCTGAAAACCGCAAAGAAGAAGGTTTGTTCCTTGATATGAACGTGTTTAAAAACGTGATTATCGCTACGCTGGAACGCGATGCCACTATGATGATTGTCAATCAGAAAAAGGGCAAACAGGATACCGAGCAGGCGATCAATAATCTGCATATCCGCGTACCCAATGCCAATGTGGAGGTGAGCGGTTTGTCCGGCGGCAATCAGCAAAAAGTTCTCTTGTCCCGCTGGATGGCGATTCAGCCGAAACTGTTTATTTTGGATGAACCGACGCGCGGCGTAGATGTGGGGGCGAAAAGCGAGATTTATAAAATGATGACCGAAATGGCGAAGCAGGGCGTGGCAATTTTGATGATTTCTAGCGAGTTGCCTGAAATCGTAGGCATGAGCGACCGTGTTTACGTGATGCGCGAAGGGGAAATTGCGGGCGAAGTCGCCGGGCAGGATATTAAGCAAGAACACATCATGGCGCTGGCTTGTGGTGTAAGCATCTAATTTTGCAGTAAGGAGTAAAAAATGGACAATGTTGTCGCGAAACCAAATTTGAAAAAGTCGGTCTTAGCCGATGCCATGCAAGCCATGGGTATTTTGCCTGTGCTGGTGCTGATTGTGGTGGTTTTTTCTTTTATCGCGCCGAATTTTATGACCGAAGCCAATATCATGAATATTACGCGGCAGGCATCGATTAATATCGTTTTGGCGGCTGGCATGACTTTCGTGATTTTAACCGGCGGCATCGATTTGTCCGTAGGTTCGATATTAGGCGTTACTGCCGTTTTGGCGTTGGTGAGTTCTTTAAATCCCGCCATCGCGCATTTTGCCGTTCCGATTGCTTTGCTCGCCGGTTTGGGTATGGGGGTGTTTAACGGTTTGTTAGTGGCCTATGCCGGATTGCCGCCTTTCATCGTGACGCTCGGCACTTATACCGCGCTGCGTGGCTTCGCTTATTTGGCGGCGGATGGCACCACAGTCATTAATTCCAATATCGCTTTTGCTTGGATTGGCAACGGTTATCTCGGTTCGGTGCCTTGGTTGGTGATTATCGCTTTTGCCGTGATTGCGGTCTGTTGGTTTATTCTGCGCCGCACCACCTTGGGCACACATATTTATGCGGTCGGCGGCAATTTGCAGGCTGCCCGTCTGACAGGGGTTAAAGTTTCCTTCGTCCTGATTTTCGTTTATGCCGCCAGCGGTTTATTGTCCGGCTTGGGCGGCGTGATGAGCGCTTCGCGTTTGTACAGCGCTAACGGCAATCTTGGCGTCGGTTATGAATTGGATGCGATTGCTGCCGTCATTTTGGGCGGTACGAGTTTTGTCGGCGGTATCGGCACGATTACAGGCACCTTAGTCGGCGCCCTGATTATCGCGACATTGAATAACGGAATGACATTGATGGGCGTGTCCTATTTTTGGCAACTCGTTATTAAGGGCGCTGTGATTATCGTGGCGGTATTAATCGACAAATACCGTACGCGCAAATCAAATTAGCACTTTTTTAACTACTCTCAACAGGAGATTCTGTATGCAATTAAAAATCTTAGTCATCTCTGCCATGCTCGCTGCCGCGCCTTTTGCACAAGCGAAAGAGTTAACATCCATCGGGGTAACCGTGGGCGATTTGGCTAATCCGTTCTTCGTGCAAATCGCAAAAGGAGCAGAGTTGAAAGCCAAAGAATTGGCGGGCGACAAAGTGAATGTCACCTCGGTTTCCAGCGGCTACGATTTAGGTCAGCAAGTAGCTCAAATCGATAATTTCATTGCCGCCAAAACTGATATGATTATTCTGAATGCGGCGGATTCCAAAGGCATCGGTCCTGCGGTGAAGCGGGCGCGCGATGCCGGCATTGTTGTGGTTGCGGTGGATGTGGCGGCTGACGGCGCGGATGCCACCGTAACATCTAACAATTACCAAGCAGGCGAAATCGCTTGTCAAACGATTGTGGATACCATCAATGCTAAAGGCAATGTGGTGATTATCAACGGCCCGCCGGTATCTGCCGTGCAAGACCGCGTGCAAGGCTGTATGGATGTCTTGGCAAAATATAAAGACATCAATCTCTTGTCCCATAATCAAAATGCGAAAGGCAGCCGTGAAGGCGGTTTGGAAGTGATGACTTCTTTGCTTATCGCCCATCCGAAAATCGATGCGGTATTTGCCATCAACGACCCGACCGCTATCGGCGCGGACTTGGCGGCGAAACAAGCACAACGCAAAGAGTTTTTCATTATGGGCGTAGACGGCTCTCCTGACGGCGAAGATGCTTTGAAGCAGGCGGACAGTTTGTTCAAAGGCACGCCGGCACAAGATCCGCAAGTCATGGCGGCGGAAGCGGTGCAAATCGGCTACGATATTTTGCAAGGCAAAGCGGCGCCGGAAAAACCCGTCTTGATTCCGGTGACCTTAATTAATCGCGATAACATCAAAGATTACAAAGGCTGGACAGTAAAATAAGCTTTAAGGCATAAGCCGTTGCCTTGTGCAACGGCTTAACGATGCAATCAAACAGTAAATAAGGGATGTGTTGCCGAAAAACAGACAGGAACATTTCTTTACAGGAGATAAGAATGAAACGCTCCGAAATCAATCAGGCAATTAAAGACGCCAAGCAAATCATGGCGCAATACCGTTTTTCCTTGCCGAAATTTGCCGAATTTTCTGCAAAAGACTGGCAGACATTTTCCTTAGAGCCGTATGCGGAAATATTAGAATCCAATTTGGGCTGGGATGTGACCGATTTTAATTTGGGCAATTTTGCGCAAACAGGATTAACCTTGTTTACTTTGCGCAATCAATCTGAAAAAAACGGCAAACCCTATGCCGAAAAAATTATGCTGGTCAAGCAAAATCAAGTTACGCCGATGCATTACCATTGGAAAAAAATGGAAGATATTATCAATCGGGGCGGCGGCGTTTTAAGCCTGCAATTATATAAGCGCGATGAAACCACGGATTTGTTGGACGAGGTATCCGCCATTGAAGTCAGCATAGACGGCGAAAGACGGCAAATTGCCGCCAGCGACAAAATCCGCCTGCATCCCGGACAGAGCATTTGTCTGCGCCTACGCTTTATCACAGCTTTTGGGCGGAAGAGGGTGATGTTTTGGCGGGCGAAGTCTCGATGGCGAACGACGATCTTACCGACAACCGTTTTTTAGATCCGCTGGGACGTTTTTCCACCATTGAGGAAGACGAAGCCCCTATCCATTTGCTTTGCAGCGATTATAAGGAGTTTTTATGCCGCTGATTAATTTGAAAGATATGCTTGCTCTTGCCGCAGAACACAAATTTGCCGTAGGCGCCTTTAATGCGATTGATTCGAACTTTATCGATGCGGTATTTGCCGCCGCTCAAGAGCGGCAATCGCCCGTCATTATCAATGTGGCGGAAGTGCATTTGCAATATATCGATTTGTCTTCGGCTGCCGAATATATCAAAAAGAAAGCGCATCAAGCCGGCATTCCCGTGTGCCTGAATTTAGATCACGGCTTAACCCTGCCGACGATTAAAGCGGCAATCGATTGCGGATTCTCATCGATTATGTTTGACGGCTCTTCATTGCCGTATGAAAACAATATCCGCCAAACTCGAGAAGTGGTGGAATTGTGCCGTCCTTATAATATTTCTGTTGAAGGCGAGCTTGGCGCAGTCGGCGGCGACGAAGGCGGCGCATTGGAAAGTAGCGCGGATGCCGCCTTATATACCAAAGTCGAAGAAGCAAAAGCATTTGTCGAGCAGACGGGCATTGATGCGCTTGCCGTTGCTATTGGCAATACGCATGGCAAATATAAAGGCGAGCCGAAGCTCGATTTTCAGCGTTTGGAAGACATCAATAAAGCCGTCGGCATTCCTTTGGTGCTGCACGGCGGTTCGGGCATCAGCGCAGAAGATTTCCGCAAAACGATCGAACTTGGCATTTGCAAAATCAATTTCTTTACCGGCATGTCGCAGGCGGCATTGGACAGCTTAGCTGCCAGCATGAAGGCGGCGGAATCCAGCGGAAAATATAATCAATATTTGATTATCATGGCGCATATGCAACAGGCGGTTCGCCAAACGGTCGCCGAACAAATGCACATTTTCAACAGCGTGAATAAAGCAGGGCATTATGCAGGAACGTAAGGGAATTCTGGCGCTGGGGAATTTATTAGTCGATCGCACCTTAGTCATCTCGGAATATCCCAAAGAAACGATGCTGGCGACCATTTCGCAGATGGGGCTATATTGCGGCGGCGGCTGCACCAATGTTTTATTCAATTTAGCCAAACTGGATGCCGAGCTGCCGCTGTTTTTAAGCGGCGCTATCGGTAAAGACAGCGAAGGGCAATTTATTTTGCGGCAAGCGCAAAAATATAAAGTGGCATTAAGCGCGCTCATAGAAAGCGAGTTACCCACATCATTTACCGATGTGATGATTAACAGTCAAAACGGAGAGCGTACTTTTTTCCACTATATCGGGGCGATGCAGCATTATGACGCGCAAGCGGTGGCGGCGATTGATTGTGATGCCAAAATCGCGCATATCGCCTATTTGCCGCTGCTGCCGGCATTATTGGATGTAGCGGTATTGAAAGAGACGCTCCTTACGCTGAAAGAAAAAGGTTTTTTAATTTCCATCGATTTGGTTTCTGTCGAAAATCAGCAGATTTTTACCGATGTGATTCTTCCGGTGCTGCCCTATGTCGATATTGTGATTATTAATGATGTCGAGGCGAAAAGTTTGACCGCCGCGAAGCAGACGGCTTCTACGGAAAAAGATTTGATAATGGCGGCGCAAAACATTATGCGCTTAGGCGTGAAGCAGGCGGTGGTCGTGCATTCGCCGAAATATGCGGCAGCCTGCGATTGGCAGGGCAATGCTTTGGCACTGCCTTCCTATTGGGTGGAAAAAGACAAAATTGTCAGCACCTTAGGAGCAGGCGATGCCTTTTGCAGCGGCGTTTTGTACGGATTGCATGAGAATCTGCCTTTGCAGGAAACATTGCAGCTGGGGCATGGCTTGGCTTATTTCAATTTGTTTTCCGTTTCCGCAACCGAAGGCGCAGTCGATTATCCGCGCTTAAGGGATTTTATCCGCCATCAATCGCTATCAGGTATTGGGCTTTGATTATTCTGATTTTTCTACCGAATAATTGAACATATAGCCAATGCCGCGTACCGTTTGGATAAAAGTAGGTGCTTTCGGATTCGGCTCGATTTTTTTGCGTAGGCGCATAATCAGCACGTCAATCGTGCGGTCGAAAATTTCCAAGTTTTCGCTGTGCGTTAATTCCAGCAATTGCTGGCGGGACAGGGCTTTTTGCGCATGGGAGAGTAAAGTGAACAGCAGCAGGTATTCCCCTTGGGTGAGTTCGATTTCCTGCCGCTGCGGCGAATACAATTTATGTTTATCGGTATCTAAAAACCATTGTTGAAAACGCCATCCCTGCTGCTGCGGCGACGGACAGCTTTGCGGTTGGCCGCGGCGAATGGCGGCTTTGGCGCGAGCGACCACGACGCGCGGATAAAAAGGCTTGGTAATATAATCGTCTGCGCCCATTTCCAAGCCTACCACTACGTCGGATTCCGCGTTTAAGCCGCTTAACATGATAATCGGCGTATTGACGAGGTTTTTGAGCTGTTGCAGCAACACAAGCCCGTTGATATCGGGCAGGATAAGGTCTAAAAAAATCAGTTGGAACTGCTGACCCGTGCTTAATAAAGCCAATGCCGCCTGCCCGCTTTGCACACAGCTCACCTGATAGCCGTACTCTTCAAAAGTATCGCTGAGCAGCTCGCACAGCGAAATATCGTCGTCAATCACTAAAATAGACATGGAAGGCGGCATGAAAGGTATCCCAAAGAGGTGTGTTAAAAATACAAGTATATAAAACATTGGTATAAAATCCTATGTTTTATCAAATGGACTGGTTACTCATCAACAATTCCTGTTGGTTGAAGCCTTTTCTTCAGGCAGGATAATATGCGAGAGAAGTATGACCTTTTCTCATTCAGGGCAGCACATAGAAAATAGTCTAAGTGTCGTTCTGTGTGTTGAAACATCATAAAGGAGCAATTATGCGTATCGGTATTGATTTGGGCGGTACAAAAATCGAGGTAATCGCTTTGAGCGACAGCGGCGAGGAATTATTCCGCAAACGGATTGCCACGCCTCGCGGTTCGTATCCCGAGACCTTGGCGGCGATTAAAAGTTTGGTCGATGATGCCGAAGCGGCGACCGCTCTGCACGGCACGGTCGGCATCGGCATTCCCGGTACGATTTCGCCTTTCACGGGTAAGGTGAAGAATGCCAATTCCGTTTGGCTGAACGGGCAGGCATTGGATGCCGATTTGAAGGCGCTCTTGGGGCGCGAGGTGCGTATCGCCAATGATGCGAATTGCATGGCGGTATCCGAGGCGACCGACGGTGCCGGTGCGGGTAAAAAAGTGGTGCTGGCATTGATTTTAGGCACGGGCAGCGGTTCGGGGATTGTGATTGACGGCAAACCTTGGAACGGCGCGAACGGTATCGGCGGCGAATGGGGGCATAATGAATTGCCTTGGCAGGATGAGGAGGAGCGTTCGCATAATGTGCAATGTTATTGCGGAAAATACCGCTGCGTGGAGCAGTTCGTATCGGGCACGGGCTTGTGCGATGATTATGAACGCCGCAGCGGTCGGCGTTTAAAAGGCAATGAAATCAGCGCGCTTGCCGAGCAGGGCGATCCGATTGCCGAGCAATCGCTGCAAGCCTACGAGCGCCGCTTGGCAAAAGCCTTGGCGGCTTATGTGAATACGCTTGATCCTGATGTGGTGGTGCTGGCAGGCGGCGTCTGCAATATTGATCGTCTGTATCGAAATGTGCCGCCTTTGGTAAACGAATATATTTTCGGACGCGAATTTTTCACGCCTATCAAAAAAGCCTTGCACGGCGATTCGAGCGGCGTGCGCGGTGCGGCTTGGTTGTGGGGCGTGAATGAAGGCTGATGCGCCTTTCGGCTCAGAAAAAACGGCGCCGACGTGCTAAAATAGCGCGTTATTTTTAGAGATTCAGCAAAAGAGAAGTCAAATGAGTGATTTTGCCAAAGAAGTTCTCCCTATCAATTTAGTCGATGAGATGCGCAGCTCTTATTTGGACTATGCGATGAGCGTGATTATCGGGCGTGCTTTGCCTGATGCGCGCGACGGTTTAAAGCCTGTGCATCGCCGTGTGATGTATTCCATGCATCAAAACGGCAATGCTTGGAATAAGAAATATGTGAAATCGGCGCGGGTTATCGGGGATGTGATGGCGAGTTACCATCCGCATGGCGACAGCGCGATTTATGACACTTTGGTGCGCATGGCGCAGCCTTTTTCTCTGCGTTATCCGCTGGTAGACGGACAAGGCAACTTCGGCTCGATTGACGGCGACCCTGCGGCGGCGCACCGCTACACCGAAGCGCGTATGGCGAAAATCGCCCATAGTTTGATGACGGATATTGAAAAAGAAACGGTCGATTTCACGCCAAACTATGACGGCAGCCAGTTGGAGCCGGTGGCTTTACCCGCGCGTTTTCCGAATTTATTGGTCAATGGCAGTTCCGGCATTGCGGTGGGCATGGCGACCAATATTCCGCCGCATCATTTGGGCGAAACGATTGACGCTTGTCTGCATTTGCTTGCCAATCCGCAGGCCGATACCGCGACTTTGATGCATCATTTGCCCGGCCCTGATTTTCCCACCGGCGCGATTATTAACGGCGCGAAGGGGATTCGCGAGGCTTACGAGACCGGCAAGGGACGGATTTATATCCGCGCCAAAACCCATATTGAGGGCGATGAGGGCGGCAAGCAGGCGATTATCGTCGATGAATTGCCGTATCAGGTCAATAAGGCGAATTTGCTGAGTAAAATCGCGGATTTAGTCAAGGAAAAGAAAATCGACGGCATTACTGCTTTGCGTGATGAGTCGGATAAAGACGGCATTCGCATGGTGATTGAATTGCGCCGCGGCGAAGTGGCGGAAGTGGTGCTGAATAATCTGTTCCAACTCACGCAATTGCAAATCGTCTTTGGCATCAATATGATGGCTTTGGTCGGCGGACAGCCGAAATTATTGTCATTAAAAGAAGTCTTGCAGGTATTTTTGGCGCACCGCCGCGAAGTGGTTACGCGCCGCACGATTTTTGAGCTGCGCAAGGCACGCGAACGTGCGCATATTTTGGAAGGCTTGTCGGTGGCTTTGGCGAATATTGATGAAGTCATTGCTCTGATTCGCGCTTCCAGCGGGCCGGCGGAAGCCAAAGAAGCCTTGATTAGCCGCGTTTGGCGCCCTGGTCAGGTTGTCGATATGCTGGAAAGAGCAGGCGCGGAAAATTCGCGCCCCGACGGCTTGGCGGCAGAGTATGGCTTATTGGCGGACGGCTATCATTTGTCGCCGGAGCAGGCGCAGGCGATTTTAGATTTGCGTTTGCACCGCCTAACGGGGCTGGAACAGGATAAGATTCTTGAAGAGTTCCAAGAAATTTTAAGCAATATCGAAGATTTGCTTGAAATCTTGCAAGTGCCGGAGCGTTTGCAGGCGGTTATACAGGAAGAATTGCTGGAGATTAAAACCCAATTTAATGATGTGCGCCGCACCCACATTTTAGACACGCATCTGAATTTAAGTTTGGAAGATTTGATTGCCGAAGAAGACCGCGTGATTACCTTATCCCATGAAGGCTATATCAAAGCCCAGCCTTTGAGCGATTACGAAGCGCAGCGGCGCGGCGGCAAGGGAAAATCGGTTACGGCAGTCAAAGACGAGGATTTTGTCGAGCAATTGTTTGTGGCGAATACGCACGACACCATGCTGTGCTTCTCCAACAAAGGGAAAGTCTATTGGCTGAAAGTTTACGAATTGCCGCAGGCAGGACGACAGGCAAAAGGCAAACCGATTGTCAATCTACTGCCCTTTGAAAAAGACGAGCGCCTGAATGCCGTGCTGACCACGCGGGAATATCCTGAAGACCAATTCCTATTCTTCGCTACTAAGGCGGGAACGGTGAAAAAAACGCCTTTGTCCGAATATTCCCGTCCGCGTGCCAACGGCATCATTGCCATCAATCTGAGCGAAGACGACGAATTGGTAGATGTGGAAATTACCGACGGCAAGCAGGACATTATGCTATTTTCCAATGCAGGAAAATCCGTGCGCTTTAATGAAGAGGACGTGCGCAGCATGGGACGCGGTGCCGGCGGTGTACGCGGTATGCGTTTGGAAGATGATCAGCGCGTCATTGCCCTATGCGTAGTCAAAGAAGAGGGCGCGATTCTGACGATTACCGAAAACGGCTACGGCAAACGTACGCCGATTAGCGATTACCCGACAAAAGGTCGCGGCGGCAAAGGCATTTTGTCGATTATGTGCAGCGAGCGCAACGGAGAAGCCGTGTATGCGGTGCAAGTGGAGGAAGACGAGCATATCATGCTGGTTACTAATAACGGCACTTTGGTGCGTACGCGTGTGGCGGAAATTTCTACCAGCGGACGCAATACGCAGGGCGTGCGCCTCATTCGCACCAGTGAACAGGAAAAACTGATTGCAGTGGCGAAAATCATTGCCGAGCAAGGCGGCGACGAAGAGAACGATGCCGAGGATGGCAGCGATGCGGAGAATGCCTAAGCCTCTGCCTATTCTGTTGATATGGTAAATTTATGGCAAAATTAATCATTTTTTAATCGGGTAGGTCGGATACTTGTATCCGACATTACTTAAAACATAAATTTGTCGGATTCAAGAATCCGACCTGCTTCTTTATAAATTAGTAGGTTAGGTGTTTATGCCCAACACAATTCATCATGATGTGTGCTTTCAGGCATAAATGCCTAAGCTAAGGTTAAAAATATAATGTTCTTCTTTGTCATGAACTGACTATAAAACTGACACATAAAAAAACAGCCGTTCGGCTGTTTTTTTATGTTCGGCAATTAGCCTTTGATTTTGCGCGTTTTGACGACGTGGCAATCTTTATGCGTGATTTCATCGCCAGGGTTTTGTATCATTGATAAATATATTTTATGGTAATTGTTTAACTCCATATAATCAGTACTTAGACGCCAGTTGTTTTCACTTTCCCCAAAAAAAGTACCATCAATGCTAGAGTGAACGAGATTAATTGGCATAAAACGCGTTTTTCCATTTAAAAAGGCTTCCGCATATGTAGGTAATTTTTGCACGTTAAATCCATAGTTTACGACTAAGTTTCCGCCTTGTCGGCAAGAATAGCTGACTTCGCGTATTTTGACGGTATCGGCATCGGCTTGCGCGGCATCGGTTGCCATATCGCTTTGCGCCATGCTCATGGAGCTGGCAGCTAACAGTGTAGAAACTAATAATTTTTTCATCATTATTCCTTTTTCATTAAATATTTTTTACTGCAATATATAGTCGGTTCATAGCAAAGACGAATGCTTGAAATGCTAGGTTTCCTATTGTTTGAGCCAGTACATAAAAAGCGTGTTTTATTTTGACCTGAATTGACTATAATTGCAGGCATTAAAATAACACGCTTTGATTAGTTAGTGTATTAAAAATGCTTAGAATTCTTTAATTAACAAAATGAAAATATATTGCGCCTTTTGAACCGCCTAGCGATTTTTAGGTAAAGCAATTATAGACGGTTATTTTTTATATGATTATTCATCGGGATAATCTTGGATGAATTGCATGACATTTTCTACCATGTGCTGCGAGCCTGTAAAGAAAGGGCTGCGCTGATGCAGGCTTTGCGGTTGGATGTCAAGAATGCGCTGTTTGCCGTCAGTGGCTAAGCCGCCGGCTTGTTCGGCAAGGAATGCCATCGGATTACATTCGTAATTAAGCCGCAATTTTCCTTGCGGATAGCTGCTGGCTTGCGGATACATATAAATACCGCCTTTGAGCATGTTGCGGTGAAAATCGGAGACTAAGGAGCCGATATAGCGCGATTTATAGGGGCGATTCTCCTGCGGGGCTTCTTCTTGGCAGTATTTGATGTATTTTTTCACGCCTTGCGGGAAGCGTACATAGCCGCCTTCATTGACGGAATAAATGCTGCCTTGTTCGGGAATGCGGATATTTTCATTCGATAACAAGAATATGCCTAGCGAAGGGTCGTAAGTAAATCCGTTTACGCCGTTGCCGGTGGTGTAAACCAGCATGGTGGAAGAACCATAGACGACATAGCCGGCGGCGACTTGGCGGCTGCCGGGCTGCAAGAAGTCTTCCAGCGTGACGGGGCTGCCGATGGGGGTTACGCGGCGGTAGATGGAGAAAATCGTGCCGACGGCGACATTGACGTCGATATTGGACGAGCCGTCGAGCGGGTCGGTAAGAATGATGTATTTGGCGTTTTTGCCGCGTTCGGTATTAAAAGCGATGAAGTTTTCTTCTTCTTCGGAGGCAAAGCCTGCCACATCATCGCGCATAAAAAGGGCTTTTTTAATCGTTTCATGGGCAAGAACGTCGAGTTTTTTTTGCTGTTCGCCTTGTACGTTTTCTGCGTCGGCATCGCCGAGGACGTCATTGATAAGCCCTGCTTTGTTGATGTCACGGTGGAGGAATTTGGCGGAGAGTCTGATGGCAGATAAGATGCCTGACAATGAGCCTTTGGCTTCCGGATATTCGCTTTGTTTTTCAATAATGAATTCGCCTAAACTTTTCATGATGCCTTCCTTTGAAAATGATTGCGGCGTTTATTGTAGCGCAGGGAATAAAAAACCGCAGAGGATTTCTGCGGTTTTGCTGTGAAAATGCTTAAGGAAGACGTTGATGAAGCAGTTGGCGTACGGCAATGCCGTCGTCTAATTGCAAGGCTTCTTCAAGCAAGGCGCGACAATCTTTGGCGCTCAATTGACGGATGCGGTGCTTAACGGCAGGAACGCCGCGACCTGAAACGGAGAGTTCGTGGAAGCCCATGCCGATTAAAAACGGTGTGGCTTCAATTTGTCCGCCCATTTCGCCGCAGACGCCGATTTCAATGCCGGCGGCATGCGCGGCATCTACCGCCATTTTCATGGCACGCAAGACGGCAGGGTGCAAGCTGTCGTAAAGCGAGGAGATTTTCGTATTGCCTCGGTCTGCGGCAATGATGTATTGCGTCAGATCGTTTGTGCCGATACTGAAGAAATCGGCATGTTTGGCCAATTGCGGCGCAATCAGGACGGCGGCAGGCGTTTCAATCATAATGCCGATTTTGATGTCGGGATTACAGGCTTTGCCTTCCGCCTGCAAAGCGGCGACTTGCGTGGCGACTTCATGGCGCACGAACAAAATTTCATCGACATTGCTGACCATGGGAATCATGATTTGCAGATTGCCATGAACCGCAGCACGCAGGGCGGCACGGATTTGTACGTCAAAAACATGGCGCATTTCATCGTAAATGCGTACGCCGCGCCAGCCTAGGAAAGGATTTTCTTCATGGGGGAAGTTGAGATAAGGCAGGGGTTTGTCGCCGCCGATATCGGCTAAGCGCAAAATCAATTGGCGTTCGCCCAAATGCTCTGCTGCTTGTTTGTAGGCCTGATATTGCGCTTCTTCGCTGGGCGCGCTGTTGGCGCTCATGAATAAGAATTCGCTGCGGAATAAGCCGATACCTTCGCTGCCATTGTCTTCGACAAGGTGCAAATCCTTGGGCGAACCGATGTTTGAATACAGTTTGATGGTCTGTCCGTCGGTCGTGGTGGCAGGTTGATGAAGCAGGGCGGCATATTCGGCCTGCAATTGCGCTTCCACTGCTGCTTTTTGACTGAATTGCGCTTGTGTGGCTTCATCAGGTTGCACGATGATTTCGCCGCGGCTGCCGTCAAGCAAAATGCTTTCGCCGTTTTGCACTTGTTCTAAAACGTCGCTGATGCCCATCACTGCCGGTAAGCCGATGTTGCGCGCTAAAATCGCCACATGGCTGGTCAAGCCGCCGCCTGCCAGAACGAAGCCGCGCACGTTTTTGGGATTGAGCTGTGCGGTTTCGCTAGGGCTTAGGTCTTGAGCGAAAATAATCGTATCGGCAGGCGCGTCGCCTAAAGAGGCAAAGGGCATATTATTGAGCGCGAGCAATAAATTTTTTTGCAGGTCTTCAAATTCCGCCGCGCGTTCTTTGAGGTAATCGTCGTCTAAGGCGCGCATGGTGGCGGCGGCTTGATCGAGATATTCTTTAACGGCTCTGGTGGCGCTGTATTGTTCGTCTTTCATCAATGCCAGTACGTCTTGCTCGAATTCTTCGTCGCGCAAGAGTTCGATATGGCTGGAAAAGATTTCGGCTTCCTCTTCGCCTTGTTCCGCCAGCACTTTTTCATACAGGCTTTGCAGATGTGCTTCTACCGTATTTTGCGCATGGCGGAAGGCTTCAATTTCTGCTTCGGCATTATCGCTGGCTTGGAAATGGATTGCAGGGCTTTGGGGGATGAATATCCAAACATTGCCTGCCGCAATGCCCGGAGAGGCGGCAAGCCCCTTTAATTGACGGTTCATTATTCTTCTAAGGTGTTGATGTATTCAACAATCGCAGCTAATGCGGCGTCTTCGTCCGCGCCGTTGGTTTCAACCGTCAATACGTCGCCTTGGCTTAAGCCCGCTTGCAAGAGTTTCATCAGCGATTTGGCATTGTAGCGTTCGCCGGCTTTGATGAGGGTCACTTCACTTTCGTAGCCTTTGGCCAATTGGACTAATTGCTTGCCGGGACGAGCGTGTAAACCTGCCGGGTTGGTTAATGTGACTTGTTGTTCTTTCATCATAATTCCTTATTTCATTGTGCAAAAGCAACGTGTGCGACACACGCTGCGCGCATTTTGTAATAAAAATTAAATTTTTGCTAGTAAAATTTTATCTTCGCACTGAAAATGCAAAGACACTTATGACTGTGAAAGCAAAAAATAGAGGGGTTTTCTCAATACTTAATCCACTTCGATTAATTCCACGTCATTTTCGGCTAAAAAAGCACGGTATTTTGCCGGCACGCCGCGGTTGGTGATGATGGCATCAATGGCTTTGAAGCTGCAGATGGTGCGGAAAGATTTTTGGTCGAATTTGCTGTTGTCGGTCAGTACGAAGACTTGGTCGGCCTGCTCGGTCATTTGGCGGGCGGTGCGCGCGGTCAGTTCGTTGATACTGGTCAGCCCCGAGAGCATGTCAATACCGTCCACACCGATAAAGGCTTTGGCAAAATGGCATTGTTTCAGGTTTTCCTGCGTCATTGCGCCGCCAAATGCCATCACGTCTTTGCGTAGTTCGCCGCCGAGCGAGTAGAGGTTGGTATGGGCATGGGTGCTGAGAATGGAGAGGGCTTCCAAGCTGTTCGCCATGACGTTGATGGGTACGTCGGGCAATTGGCGCACGAATTCCAATGTGGTAGAGCCGTTTGCGATGATGATAGCATCGTCTTGGGTATCGATAAGGTGGCGGGCGGCATAACGACCGACGGCACGTTTGGCATCTAAATGAATATTGGCTTTTTTGCCGCGCAGACGAGCGGAGATAAAGCGGTTGGCGAGAATGGCGCCGCCGTGCTGGCGTTTGGCAATGCCTTGTTCTTGCAGGCTGTCAAGGTCGCGATAGATGGTCATTAAAGATACGTTAAATAACTCTGCAAGCTGTTGTGAGCTGACCACATTATTCGCTTCGAGCATCTGACGGATTTTAGCGCGTCTATCTACGGTCGTTTCTGCTTTCATATTTATCAACCTTTAGAAGAATGTGATTGTGGCTTTATAGTGTAATACTTGTGGATTTGATTTGGAAGTGTTGTGAAAGTAGAAATAAATCAGCAGAGCAAAATTTTTTGCCCGCTGATTGAATAAATCTTAAGCGTTTTCAATTTATTGTTGCTAATATCATTCTTGCTGTAAGCAACTGGTATCGCCCGCGCCTTGCCGCAAAATAAGGGGAGGCATTTCGGTCAAATCGAGGACAGTGCTGGGACGCAAGGGCATTTCGCCGCAATCGACGATGATATCCACCGCATTGATAAAGGCTTTGTCCATATCGTGCAGATTGATGAAGTATTGTTCTTCATCGCTGTTGAGGGAGATACCCATCAGGGCTTCTTGATGTGCGGTGATGATGTTTTGGCAAATGCCGTGTTCGGGAGTGCGGATGCCGATGGTTTTGCGTTTTTCATGTTGCACGAGACGCGGTACTTCTTTGCTTGCCGGCAATATGCAGGTAAAGGCGCCGGGGAAGAGGCGTTTGAGTAGGCGGAATTGCACATTGTCCACACGCGCATATTGCGACAGATGGGTTAAATCGCTGCACATGATGGTAAAGGGATGGTCTTTATCCAGTTCGCGCAATTGGCGGATGCGGTTGCTGGCGTTTTTATCGCCCAGACGGCAGACGAGGGCATAGCCTGTATCGCTGGGAATGACGGCGATTGCGCCGCCGGCGAGGGCATTGCTGATGTTTTGCAGGTCGCGAGGTTTGATAAAACCCGCTTGGCTTTCAATCCATTGGCTCATGTTTGCTTGTCCAAAAACAGTTATTTTACGCTTTTTCCGAGAGGAAGGTTTGCGCTTCTTGCTTGTCGGCATGAATATTTCTGTTTATGCTTGTGTTTTTAACGAGGAGAAAACGATGAAGATTCGCAGACTATTATTAAGCGCCGCCATAGCTTTCAGCGCGGCGGTCATGGCGCAGGAGAAGGCGGCTAAGATTGCCTATAGCCAGATTATCGCGCATCCTGCTTTGGACGAGATTTATGCCGGTATGGTGCAGGGTTTGCAGGAGCACGGCTATGTGGTGGGCAAGAATTTGCACATCGATTATCAGATTGCGCAAGGCGATATGGCAATCAATAATCAGATTGCGCAAAAATTCGTCGGCGATAAGCCGGATGTGATTGTGGCAAGCACCACGCCTTCAGCGCAGGCGGTAATTGCCGCGGCAAAGGGGCGTTTGCCGATTGTGTTCACCGGGATTACCGATCCGATTTCCGCAAAATTGGTGGATAATTTGGAAAAACCGGGCGGTAATGTGACGGGAGTCAAAGAGGCTTTGGCTTATGAGCAGAATGTGGCGACTCTGCACAGTCTGCTGCCTGAGGCAAAGCATATCGGCACGGTGTTTAATCCGGGCGAGGATAATTCCAATGCCAGCAATGTGATGTTGGAAAAAACCATGCAGCCGCGCGGTTTGACTTTGGTTAGCGCGCCGGCAAAAAATACCGGCGAAGTGTTGGATGCAGCGCGTTCCTTGGTGGGCAAGGTCGATGCTTTGCTGATTACTTTGGATAATACCGCGGTCAGCGGTCTGCCTTCTTTGGTACAGGTGGCGGAGCAGCATAAATTGCCTTTGTTCGTATTCGACACTTATTCCGTGCCGATCGGCGCGGCGGTAGGCGTTGGTTATGATGAGTTTGATGTCGGACGTTTAACGGCGGATAAGGTTGCTGCGATTTTGCAAGGCGCCAAAGCGGGCGATTTGCCGGTGGCGGAAGTGGAAAAAAGCCGCATTGTGCTTAATCCCGCGGCGGCAGCGCGTCAAGGTTTGACTTTGCCGCAAAGTTTATTGGAACAGGCTTCTGAAATTGTTAAGGAGAAGAAATAATGTTGAAAAAATCATTGTGTGCCTTATTGGCTTTATGTACATGGCAAAGCTGGGCGGCGGATGTACCGGTGGTGGCGGTCGCGCAGATTGTCGCGCATCCTTCTTTGGATGCGGATTTTAAAGGTTTGGTCGATGCTTTGGCAGAAGCCGGTTATAAAGACGGCGAAACGGTGCAGATTAAACGCGAATTGGCTCAGGGCGATATGGGTATTGCCACGCAAATCGCGCAAAAATTTGTCGGCGAAAAACCGGCGGTATTGGTCGGTATTTCCACACCGTCGGCGCAGAGTTTGGCAGCAGCGGCGCGTGGACGTTTTCCGATTGTGTTTACCGCCGTTACCGATCCTTTGCAGGCAAAATTAGTGGATAATTTAGAAAAACCCGGCAAAAACGTGACAGGTACCAGCGATGCGGTGCCGCTTGAAAAAAATATTGAATTGATTCAGAGCCTCATGCCTGAGGTAAAAACCATCGGTACGGTATTTAATCCGGGCGAGGCGAATTCTGTTGCCGCCGTTGCGGAGCTGGAGCAAATTGTCAGCAGTAAGGGTTTGAAATTACTACAAGCACCGGCAACAAAAACCGGCGAAGTGCTGGATGCCAGCCGCTCTTTGGTAGGCAAAGCGGATGCTTTCTTTATCACGACGGATAATACGGCGGTAACGGCGTTCAGTTCTATCGTGCAAGTGGCGGAAGCAGAAGATATTCCTTTGTTTTCTGCCGATACCGGTTCTGTGGCGGAGGGTGCGATTGCCGCTTTAGGCTTTAGTTTCTATGAAATCGGTCGCGAAACCGGCAAGCAGATTGCCGCGGTCTTAAAAGGCGAGACGATTGGCGATATACCGGTGAAATTTATGCAAAACCCTGAATTGTACTTAAATAAAACGGCAGCAGAAAAAATGGGACTGAGTTTGCGGCAGTCTGTGATTGATAGCGCGGCGCATGTCCTGCCCTAGGCCGCTATCATTTTAAAACAGGATTGCCGCTTGCTTGACCGGATTGAGAGTGTCAAAATAGCGGCAGTTGCCGAATTACCGCCTGCGGGCGGCTTTTCTATTGGCAAGATGTCTAAAATAAACAAGAATTGTGAAGCATTATGTTGAGTTCAACCGCATTTTGGGGCGCGATGGAAACCGGGCTGGTCTATAGCCTTGTGGCTTTTGCGATGTATTTATCTTTTCGCGTGCTGGAGTTCGCGGATTTGACCGTAGAAGGCAGTTTCCCTTTGGGTGCGGCGGTATCGGCAGCCTTGATTTTGCAAGGTTGGCATCCTTGGGCATCGATTGCCGTTGCCGTTATAGCGGGTATGTTTGCCGGCGCGATTACCGGTTTTTTAAATGTACGCCTTAAAATCATGCACCTGCTTGCCTCAATCTTAGTGATGTATGGTTTGTATTCGGTTAATTTGCGGATTATGGGACGCCCGAATCTGCCGCTGTTGGGCGAAGACAGCATTCTCACGCCCTTTTACGAATTGCCGGTGGCATTAGAAATCGTGCCCGTGATTTTGTTTGCTATCGTTCTGACGGTGGTGGGTATTTTGCTGTGGTGGTTTATGAATTCCGAAATCGGTTTGGCGATGCGCGCCACTGGAGCCAATCCGAATATGGCGCGTGCGCAAGGCGTAGCGACAGGTCTGATGGTCATTTTGGGTATTTCTATTGCCAATGGTTTGGCGGCTTTGGCTGGCGGTTTATTCGCCCAAAGTCGTGGTTCTGCCGATGTGACTTTAGGCGTCGGCGTATTGGTCGTCGGCTTGGCTTCCTTAATCGGTGGCGAAGCGGTTTTATCGCCTAAAACGGTTTTGCGTGCTTTATTGGCCTGCGTGATCGGCTCGATTATTTTCCGCCTGGTTATCGCTTTCGCCCTAAGCGGCGGCGACATCGGCTTGCAGCCCGGAGATATTAATTTGATCACTACTGTGCTGATGTTATTAGCGATTAAATTAGGCGATATCCGCAGTTTTACCGCCAAATGTTTGAAGCGGGGGCAGTCATGATTGAAGTACGCGAGATTTATAAAACCTTTAATTCACATACGCCTTTGGAAAATCCCGTCTTGCGCGGCATGTCCTTATCTCTACAGCAAGGCGAGTTTGTAACCGTCATCGGTTCTAATGGGGCCGGCAAATCCACTTTGCTCAATGCCATTTCGGGAGAAATACGCGTGGACAGCGGTGCCGTGCTGATTAACGGTGAAGATGTAAGCAAATTTCCTGCTTATAAACGCAGCGCGCAAGTGGCGCGTGTTTTCCAAGATCCGCTGGCCGGCACCTGCGCCCATCTCAGTATCGAAGAAAATTTGGCTTTGGCAATGAAACGCGGACAAGGACGAGGCTTGGCACGCGCTGTACAGGCACGTTATTTGAGCCAATTTACAGAAGCGTTGGCAGCTCTGAATTTGGGCATCGAACAGCGCTTGAAAGACCGCATGGGCTTGCTTTCGGGCGGACAAAGACAGGCGGTAAGCCTGCTGATGGCCAGTCTGCAACCCTCGGGCATTTTATTGCTGGACGAGCATACCGCCGCCCTTGACCCTAAAACGGCGAATTTTGTCTTGTCTTTAACCCAGCAAATCGTGGCGGAGAAAAGCCTGACAACTTTAATGGTCACGCACAGCATGCGCCAAGCCTTGGATATCGGTAGCCGTACCGTCATGCTGCATCAAGGTCAGGTGGTTTTTGATATTAGCGGCGCTGAACGCGCTTCTTTAGATGTACCGGATTTATTGGCATTGTTTGAAAAACAACGCGGTCAGACCGTAAGCGATGATAGTTTGTTACTGGGTTAAGCTTTCTTATTGATTCAAATAAGCAATACAAAGCAGGGATTAATCCCTGCTTTGTATTGTCTTTTTTAATAACGATGTCTGGGTTTCTCTTCTTGAGTGATTTGGTCATGTCCTTTAATGGAAAGGATTGTAAAATCACCTAGGAGATTGCGTTTTAATTCTATATCAATTTTTCTATTAATTTTAAGTTTATCTTTTATAATAGAAATTTCAATTTGGCTTTTTCCTTTATTAAATGGTAATTCTTCGCTATGCTGATGGGAAATGATCTTAGTATGTACTCGAACAGTGTGAGGCTTTGCACCAGGAATAATATTTTGCTTGTAATAATTACATAGAGAACTTGAATTTGGTTCTATTGTTTTAGTGCTACGGCTGTTGATTGTGTAATTAAAATTAACAATAGTTTCTGCTTGCAGCATATTGCAAAATAATGCAGTGCTTTCTTCATCAGGAAATTGGCTTTTTTTCGCCCAACGCTGAACTGCTCCTTCTGTAAAAGAAAAATAGTTGACGCCTAAATAAAAAGCGATAACACCGACTAGAAAAAGAAAAGATTTCATACGACCTCCATTGTCAAAATGCGCTTATGATAGCAGAAAATCAGTCTGTTGCCTGCTGGCGGCGGATAATGTCGCGAATAAGGGCGCGTGCAGGCAGCAGTTGGCTGATTAATGATTCTTCGATAGGCAGAGGGGTATTAAGCATCATAGCCGCAAGGAGTTCGGCGCCGTAAAAGGCAGTCAGGCAGCCTTTGGAACCAAGTCCCGCATGCAGATACCATGCGCGCGGATATTCGGGATTGGCGCGTATGGGGATATGTTTGTCGAATTGCCATTTGTGATAAGCTTGTTTGAGCGCTTGAGGATTAGGGATTGGTCCGATAAACGGCAGATAATCGCGGCTGCTGGCGCGTACGCCGGCAAAGGCGCTGTCATAATGAGCAGTGTATTGCGGGTAGCTGTCTTGAAAATGTTTGAGCAGCAGCTCGTTATCGGCGCAGCGGATGCTGCCGTCTGCGCAATTGGGCTGGTATGCGGAGCCGATGTAGATTTTTTGTCTGTCTGCAAAGGGCAGGATGCTGTAGTGGGCGCAGGTGGCGGCTTGTTCGAAATGCGGTGTGACGCCTGCGATGCAGGCTTGTCCGCGCAAAGGGCGCAGGTGGCGATGCCAGTCTTGGGGGAGCAAATCATGATGCCAAGCGCCGGCAAAAATGACGCTGTCGTTTTGCCAAGTGTCTAATTGTTTGCGGTCAATGTCTTGCTCGATGAGCCGAATCAGCGAGTGGCGGCTTAGGATGTCTAGCAAAGCCGGTGTATCAATAGTACCGCTGCCGTGCAAGATGAGATGGCGGTCTGCTTCTAAACGGTATTCATCGGGGCTGAAGAGCTGGGCGGCGGCAATTTGTTGGTGGCGTTCGGCAGTGGCATCGTCTTTGGCGCTTAAGACGATGTCTTGCGGATAAAGAAATGCTTGTTCGGGGAATTGTGCGCTCAGTTGGGCAAAAAAGCCTTTGTTGTAGCGCCATGCCGCCAGTTGAAAGCGGCGCATCGGGGTGTCTTCCCGCCCGACTTGCAAGAAGGGAACGGCAATCGGCACTTGGCTGGCGGCAGGACGCTGCGGCGAGTGATAGATTTCTACGGCGATGCCGCGTTTGGCTAATGCCCAAGCGCTTGCCATGCCGGCAAGTCCTGCGCCAATGATTTTAACGCTGTTGTGAGGGTTTATAGGCGGGGCGAGACTTGTCCAATGGGGCGCAGGATTATGATTGGATTGGAGTTCGCCGATCAGCATGTCGCGTTTGCGTCCGAAGCCGCTTTGTTTTTGCAGGCTGAAGCCGACTTGACTGAGTCCGTCGCGGATTTGTCGTGCGACGCTGAAGGTGGCAATGGTGCTGCCAAGACGACTATGGGTGGCAATGGCTTGAAAAATGCGTGGCGACCACATATCGGCGTTTTTACCGGGGGCAAATCCGTCTAAAAACCAAGCGTCAACGCTGCTATGCAGTTCGGGTAAGAGTTCGTTGGCTTCTCCCCATAGTAATAAGAGGTCGATGCGCGGATGCAGATGCAGCCAATGAAAGCCGTGGCGGCAATGTGGGTATTGCTGATAGAGGGCTGCGCGCAGTTCGGGATTTTCCCAGTTTTGATGGATGCGACGCAGGTCTTCTAGTGGAATCGGGTGTTTTTCGCAGCTGATGTAGATGAGGCGGCAGTCATCAGGTGCTTGTTTTAGGAAGCAGTCCGCCGCCAGCAGGCAGTTCATGCCGCTGCCAAAGCCGGTTTCGCCGATGGTGAAATGCGTGTGTCTGCCTAATGCGGCAAATCGTTCGGCAAGACGATTGCCGCGGATAAACACATGTTCGCTTTCGGCAAAGCCTTGTTGCGGATTGAAATAAATATCGCCGTACAGCGTGTTGCGCAGGCTGTTGCTGTCGTATTCAATCTGCGCGTAATCCAGTAGTTTAGCCAAGATAGTGCCGCATTTGCTCGTTGAGGCTGTTTAAGAGCTGATGGAGCGTTGTGGGAAGTTGATTGGCGCTGACGCTCATGCTCAGCGGTTTGGCTTCAGGATATTGTCTGAAATAGTGCTCCATGAAGACTTGGCGCAGCATAGGGTCGAGATAATCCAGATTTGGCGTGTCTGTCTTTATCGGCAGATAACGCAGGGCGCGGTTCGTGAAGCGGTAATCTGTGCGGAAATCGTACTCGCTGCTTTTTCTAAGAACTTCAATTTGTTCGGGGGACAGCGTACATTGCAGCAGCGGGCGGTCAAGCATCACTGCCTGTGCACCGGCAAGCAGAGCGCCGACAATATCGGCGCCGTGGGTGAAATCGCCCCATAAAACAATCGGCAGGGACACATGATTGCGGACTTGCTGCAGGAGCGCCAAAGCGCTTTGTCGTAATTCGGGCAGGGCGTTTTCAAAACGATGCTGCTCGCCGCCGGCTTCGACGCCTTGCAAGACTAAATAATCAATTCCGAAATCGGCAGCGGCAATCGCTTCGGCAACGCTGTGGCAAATAGCGAAGGTGGGAATTTGCTGCGATTGAATAAAGGCGATGGTGTCTTTTTCGGGAATACCGTTGGCAAAACCGATTAGACGCGGCGAAGCTTGTATGGCCGTATCGAGTAAGTCTAAGAAATGATCGTTTTTCGGCAAGGGATAATCGATTTGATATTGATGTGCTAAGTGTTGCAGCTGTCCTTGCGCGTCCTGCGGTATTTGCCAATGCGGGGATTGCGGCAGGCGGTGGCTAAAGCAGATGTCGGGCTGCTGATGATATTCGCCGTATTGCGCGAGGGCGTCTTGTAATTGCCGGCAATTGCCGCTTTCGCCGATGGTGATGATGCCTAAAGCGCCTGCTGCGCTGATTTCTCCCGCCGTCTGCGGACTGACGAGTTCAAAGGGCAGGGGGGCTTGCCAAAGGGGAGTGCGCAAATCCAAGGATTGGGTCAGGACATTGTCTAAAAAAGCCATAGTCGTTCTCTTTATAAGATAATGCGCGGATTATAGCGGTTCTACCGCGACGAATAAACTCGCAGAGAAATTGCGCTCTATGGCAGGGAACGAATTCTGTTATCATAGTCACATTTTTCGTCATGGCTTGCTTTTTGCTTTTGCGCAGCCGTTATTCATTTGAAAGGATTTTTCATGTCAGACCAAAAACAAACCTGTTCTTTGCTCTTTATCAGCCGCGATATGGAATGGTTGAATGCTTTCCAAAAAGGGGTGCAGCGTTTTTTCCTTACGCAAGAGAAAACGGCGGATACGCTTGAAAAAGTGGAAAATGTTTTAAAAGATTATCATGCGGATTTGATTGTCCTGTCGGTGGATGAGAGCTTGCCGAGCATGGATAAAGTCAAGCAGCTTCTGCACCGCTTGGGACGGCATATTCCTGTTTTGACCGTAGCGCCGGATTGGCAAAGCGGCAGCGACGCTTATGTGAAATTAGGGGCGGAATTCGTCAGCGCACGCCGCGATTTGCTGACTGCGATTCGCGCCGTCCAACATGTGATGCGTCTTCATGCCAATGAAGCGGCGATGATTCATGCAGAGCATCATTTGCAGGGGGTGGAACAGCGTTATCAGCGTTTGTTTGATGATTTGCCCGATCCTATTTGCTATTTGCAGGACGGTTTGTTCTTAGATGCCAATCCTGCCTTTTTACGCTTATTCAAAGTCAAAGATAAGGCGGCGCTTGAGTCCTTAACCATTATGAGTTTTGTGCCGCTGAAATCCGAGCGCAATGTGAAGCAATTGATGAAATTAGCAATGGAAAAAGACGTCGTGCCGAGCGAGAAACTCGAATTTCACGATAATGAAGACGGCAAATTAGAGCTTACTGCACAGGTTAGTCAAGTGAAATTCCGCGGCGAAGATGCGGTGCAGATGTATTTGCGCAATGCTAGTGCGGGCGGAGGCGGCGGTGTCGACCCGACCACAGGTTTAGGGGTAGGCAATATTTTAAAAGCTTCTATCACGCAGACCCAAGAGCGTTCGGAAAATCAGTTTTTGGGCGTCTGGATTTATTTATGGCTGGAAAATTACCGCGAAGTCTTGCAAAAAGACGGCTACAAACCTGCTGAAATCTTGATGCACAGCGTGGCGGAAACGGCGCAGCGTTTGCTGCCGCCGTCGACAGAAATGGCGCGATTTACCGACGATGCCCTAGTATTGTGGATTGACGGCGATAAAGAGCAAGCGATTACGCGCGTGAAAAATCTGGTGGCGCATTTAGATGAATTGGTGCCGGAAAACATCGGTCGTCTGATTCATCCGCATACCTTTGCAGGCATGCAGGAAGTGCGTAAAGACAGCATCTATGAAGATTTGATTGCGAAAAGTTTCCGCGCCGTCCGTAGTTTGGCTTTAGGGCAGGGCAAAGATCGTGTGGCGGAACCGGCGGCGGCAGATATGTCGCGTAAAGACGAGCGCCGCCTGAATATGATTAATAAATTGTTAGAAAGCAATAAAATAAATTACCGTTATCAGCCGATTACCATGCTGGAGCCTGACGGTGTGCCGCGTTTTGCCACTCGAATTAATATTTTGGCGACAGCGGAAGAAATGGAAGAAGAATTGGAATTGGATATGATGCTGCAATTGGCTGACCGCTACGGTTTGGGACGGCAGTTGGACCGACTCAAAGTGCGCCAATTCTGTCAGGATGTCTTATCTTATGACGGTGATCAGCGGCATCTGATCGGCTTTTTGTCGCTGACCAATGATACGCTCAATGATGAGGAATTTCCGACATGGCTGGCAAGCCAGCTTCAGCAAACAGGGATTACGCCTCAGCAGATTGTTTTAGAAATCAGCATGGATAGCGCGATCAATGCCTTTAGCGGCACGATGCATATGATAGAAAAAATGCGTCCGCTAGGGGCAAGAGTGGCGATTACCGAAATTGCGCGCTTTGATGAGGAAATTAAAGAAATTTTCGGACGCATCAAACCCGATGTGATTAAGCTGGATATGCGCGAAATCGATACTTTTGAAGAAGATGAAGAAACGCGTTTCATGGAAGCGATTAAGGGTTATGCCGAGGAGCATAATGCTACTTTGATTGTTGACCATATGGAATCGCCGGCACAGTTGTCGCGCGTTTGGCCTTATGATTTGCAAATTCTGCAAGGCGACGGCATCGTACCGCCGCTTGCCAACTTTACTTATGATTTCACCGAGGCGCCGATTTAATTTTCAACACCGCAAAAGCAGCGCAAGCTGCTTTTGTTTTATGATAAAAATTCTGCTAAAACTGATGTTTATCGAAATTTTTTAGCGTTTATCCGACAAAGACCGCTACACTAACCGCGTTTTTCGCCATTGTGAATCTTCATGCCGCGACCGCCTGCCGCTTCTCTGCTTAATGATTTGATACGCCCTTACCGCCGCCGTTTGCGGCCGCCGCTGATATTGGCGATGCTCGGCATGGGCTTATTGATTGTGCAAACGGCATTATTGGCGATAATTTTTGCCGATTGGCTAAATGCCCTTGCCCGCAATCTCCCCCCGCAGGCAGACATTTTGCAGCAGAATGCGCCGTATTTATTGCTGTGTTTCGTGCTGCGTCCCAGCCTGAATTTATTCAAAGACATCTTATTGCAGCGCTTAAGCCTGCTTGTGCGCGGCGATTTGCGCCGCCGCTTATTGGATGCCCTGACAACCCTCGGGCCGGCGCGGGCGCATATCGGCAATGACGGCGCCTTAAGCATGCAAATCTTAGAACAAGTCGATGCCTTGGACGGCTTTATCAGCCGCTTTTATGTGCAAAGCAGAGTCGCCGCGCTCACGCCTTTATTGATTGCGGCGGTGGTGTGCTTCCACAGTCCCTTGGCGGCGGGATTGCTGCTGCTCAGCGCGCCTTTGGTGCCGGTGTTTATGATATTGGTCGGCAGCTTGGCGGCGGAGAAAAGCCGCGAGCAATTGCAGGTCTTGGAACAATTGGGCGGACGTTTTTTAGATTTGCTGCGCGGTTTGCCGACCCTGCGCCGCCTGCGCGCGCAGCAATGGGCGCAGCGGGAAGTGCTGTCTGCCGCCGGTGCCTATCAGCGCAGCAGTATGCGGGTGCTGCGTTTGGCATTTCTATCCGGTGCGGTCTTGGAATTATTTTCCGCCTTAGCCATTGCCTTGGTAGCGGTTTATTTGGGCTTAGGATTATTGGGCATTCTGCCTTGGGCAAAGGGCGAAGTGCCGGTTCCTTATCAAAGCGCCTTATTCATTCTCTTATTGGCGCCGGAATTTTATCTGCCGCTGCGCCAATTGGGCAGCGATTACCATGCCAAAGCGCAAGCCCAAGCGGCGATTGAATCTTTGCAAGGCTTATTGCAAACGCCCGCATTGCCCGAAGCAGACGGTGAAGCACCGCTGACATCGCAGCCGCCGCAAATTCAGCTGCACCATCTCAGCATACGGACGCCTGAGGGTCGCCGGCGGCTCGCCGCCTTATCGGCAGAAATTGCCGCCGCCGAACGCATTGGCGTCATCGGGCGCAGCGGCAGCGGCAAATCCAGTCTTTTAGAAGCGCTGCTCGGCTTTGCCGCCTATCAGGGAGAGATACGGATTAACGGCATCGCGCTCAATACGATTAAACGCAGCGACTGGCAGCAGCACATCGCTTATTTAGCCCAATCGCCCAGCCTGATGCGCGGCAGCATTGCCGCTAATTTGCGCCTCGCCCAAGCCGATGCCGACGATGCCGCCTTACAAGCCGTATTGGAACAAGTCGGCTTATGGAAACTGGTTGCGCGCCTACCACAGGGCATCAATACCTGTTTGGGCGAAAGAGGCAGCGGCTTATCAGGCGGACAGCAGCAGCGTCTTTGTCTCGCGCAATTATTGCTACGCGATGCGCCGCTGTGGCTGATAGACGAGCCCTGCGCCCATTTGGACGCTGAAACCGCCGCAGAAATTTATGCCCTGTTAGGCGAATTGAGTCGGGGCAAAACCCTGATTCTGGTCGGGCACGACATTGGCGGTCTGCCGTGGCTGGACGGCTTAATCGATTTGGAGCGGAGATGAAAGACAATCCTTTGCGGCTGAGAGATTTGTGCCGCCTGCAAAGCGGCAAATGGTTCTTGGCATGGACTTTGGGCGCGATAACGCTGTTTGCCGGTGTGGCTTTGCTTGCCGTTTCAGGCTGGTTTATCAGCGCCGCCGCTTTGGCGGGCTTGACCGCGCTTGCCGGCGTTTTCAGCTTCGACTATTTCCGCCCCGCCGCGATTATCCGCGCTCTGGCGATTGCGCGTACTGCGGGACGCTACGGCGAACGCCTTACTTCGCATGAAGCGGTCTTGGCATTGCTGCGCGATTTGCGCGGACATTTCTTTGCCCGCATCGCCGCCAATCCTCAGCGGCAATTCGTCTCTGTCCATGCCCTGCAAGGATTAAGCAGCGATATCGATTTGCTGGATAATTTACCGCTGCGCTTTTTCATGCCTTGGCTGTGGGCATTGGCACTGCAAGCGCTACTGCTGCTGTGGCTGCTTTGGATTGCGCCTTCTTTGGCGGCTTGGCTGAGCCTGCCCGTATTGCTGGCAGGAATCATTTTGCCTGCCGCAGCCGCTGTACAGGGGCGCGCCCTCGCGTGTGCCGATGCCGATTGGGCGCAGCAGCGGCGCAGTTTATTATTGGAACCCCTGCGTTTACTAACGCCGCTTTTATTATGGCAGCGTTGGGCGGATTGCCGCCGCGACTTTCTTGCCGCCGATGCCGCTTACCGCAGCGCCAAACAACGACAGCAATATTGGGCTTCGCTTTATCAATGGGCGCAACATTGCCTTTTGGCTTTCGCCCTGCTGCTCTTGCTGTGGCAAGCCCTGCCGCTGCTGCAAACGCAAGTCTTAAGCCTGCCGCTGCTGCTGGCGATTGTTTTGGCGCTCTTGGGTTTGACGGAAAGTCTGCAAGCCTTGACGGCGCAATATCTGGCGCTCGGCTTTGCCCTTGCCGCGCGCGACCGCCTCAATGCCTTAGCGTCGCCGCAACGCTCGGGTGCAATTGCCGCGCCGCCTGTCAATGCCGCGCTGAACGAAGCCGAATATCTGATTGCCGAACAGCTTTCCGCCCGCCATGCAGGGGCTTTGAACGGGGTCGAAGATTGCTCTTTCCGCTTGGCGCGCGGTGAAGCCCTGATTGTGTGCGGGCGTTCAGGTGGCGGCAAATCGACTTTGCTCGATGCCTTAGGCGGAGAATTGCCGCTGCTCTTGGGTAGAGTGCGACTGGATGCGCAAGCCTATCATCCCGAATGTAGCAATTATCTGGCGCAACAAGTGGATATTTTCGATTTGAGCTTGGCGGATAATCTGCGCTTGGGTGAGGATTTCAGCGATGAGGCACTGTGGGCGGTCTTGGAAAGCGTCGATTTAGCCGACTGGGCACGGGCGCAGCCGCAAGGTTTGGCGACCGCTTTGGGTGAATACGGCAGCGCCGTATCCGGCGGACAGGCGCGGCGGATTGCCCTTGCCCGACTATTGCTGCGTCCCAAGCCGCTATTATTGCTGGATGAACCTTTTGCCGGACTGGATGAAAACACGCGGCAAAAGCTGTGGCGGCATCTGCGCACGACGCAAAGCAAAGGCTGGCTGATTGTTGCCAGTCATCACTTGCCGGATAATGGCAACATCTTATCGTTGGATAAGCCATTTTAAGCAGAAGAGGAGAATGTATGGACGTTGTCGAGCTGTCGAGACTGCAATTCGCCGTCACGGTGCTGTATCACTTTATTTTCGTGCCGCTGACCTTGGGATTGTCGTGGATTTTAGTGATTATGGAATCGGTCTATGTCATGACCGGCAGAGTGATTTACCGCGATATGGTGCAGTTTTGGGGCAAATTATTCGGCATCAATTTCGCCCTCGGCGTAACCACGGGCATTACGATGGAATTCCAATTCGGCACCAATTGGTCGTATTACTCGCATTATGTTGGTGATATTTTCGGCGCACCGCTGGCATTTGAAGGCTTGATGGCGTTTTTCTTAGAAGCGACCTTGGTCGGCCTGTTTTTCTTCGGTTGGGAAAGAATGTCGCGCCGCCAGCATCTCTTGGTCACGCTGTTCATGGCATTAGGCACCAATTTGTCCGCGCTGTGGATTCTGATTGCCAACGCTTGGATGCAAAACCCTGTGGGCGCGGAATTTAATTTTGAAACCATGCGCATGGAATTAGCGAGCTTCGGCGCGGTCTTTTTCAATCCCGATGCGCAGAATAAATTCGTCCATACCGTCTCCGCCGGCTATGTCGCCGGCTCGATGTTCGTGCTCTCGATTTCCGCTTGGTATCTGCTGAAAAAGCAGGATGTGGAATTTGCGAAAAAAAGTTTCCGCATTGCCGCCGCCTTCGGCTTTGCCTCCATTGCTTCTGTGATTGTTTTAGGTGATGAATCGGGCTATAGCATTGGCAAGGCGCAGGAAACCAAATTAGCCGCGCTGGAAGCGATGTGGGAAACCGAGCCGGCGCCGGCGAGTTTTAATGTGATCGCCATTCCCAATGAGGCGGAAATGAAAAACGATTTCGCCATTCATATCCCCTATCTCATGGGCATTATCGGCACGCGCTCGCTAACGCAGGAAATTCCGGGCATCAAGGAAATCGTGGCGCACAACCGCGAACGCATTGCCTCGGGGCAGCAGGCAGTCATCGCTTTGGAAGCCCTGCGCCGCAATAAACACGATGCGCAGGCAATCGAAATCTTCCAAGCGCATAAACAGGATTTGGGCTTCGGCTTATTGCTCAAGCAATATACCGACGATGTGGCGCAGGCAAGCCCCGACATGATGGACAAAGCGGCGCGCCATTCGGTGCCGAAAGTCTGGTCGATGTTTTGGAGCTTCCGCCTCATGGTCTTGTGCGGCGTCTTGATGCTGCTGCTTTTCAGCCTCAGCCTCTGGCATTCGGTCAAAAACACCTTTACACACAAACCTTGGCTGCTGCGCAGCGCCTTTTATGCCCTGCCGCTGCCGTGGATAGCGATTGAAGCCGGCTGGTTTTTAGCCGAATACGGCCGCCAGCCTTGGACAATTTACGGCGTTTTGCCCACCCATCTCTCGGCATCCTCTCTAACGACGAGGGATTTGTATCTGTCCTTGTCGGGCTTTATCCTGTTTTACACGGTGCTGCTGATAGTGGAAGTCTATTTGATGTGCAAATACGTGCGCCAAGGCCCGGGCTCTTTAGGCACAGGACGTTACGACAAAGAAAGCGGCAAGGAATAAACCATGGACATTATCAATCTTTTCGACTACGCCACCTTGAAATTCCTCTGGTGGCTGTGCATCGGCTTTTTATTAATCGGCTTTGCGATTATGGATGGACACGATATGGGCATCTGCTCGCTCCTGCCCTTTGTGGCAAAAAGCGATGAAGAACGCCGCATCGTCATCAACACCATCGGCGCGCATTGGGAAGGCAATCAAGCTTGGCTGATTACCGGCGGCGGTGCGATATTCGCCGCATGGCCGATGGTTTACGCCGTCGCCTTTTCCGGCTTTTACTGGGCAATGCTGGCGGTTCTGTGGGCGATGTTTTTCCGCCCCGTAGGCTTTAAATATCGCAGCATGATTGCCAATCCGCTTTGGCGGCGCACTTGGGATTGGTGCTTATTTATCGGTTCTTTTGTACCGGCACTCTTATTCGGCGTAGCGATTGGTAATGTCATACTCGGCGTACCCTTCCATTTCGACGCCGATATGCGCATCTTCTACACCGGCTCTTTCTGGGCATTGCTCAATCCTTTTGCCCTGCTATGCGGTCTGCTCTCCGTCGCCATGCTGATCTTACACGGCGGCATCTATTTGATGCACCGCAGTGAAGGTGCGATTTACGCCCGCACCCGCCGCAGCCTGCCCTATTTCCTCTTACTCAGCCTAATCTTATTCAGCCTCGGCGGTATTTGGGTCGCCCATATCCAAGGCTATGCAGCGGCGGCAGGCAGCATCGACCCGCAGGGAATTGCCAATCCGCTGGCCAAAAACGTCAGCCGCATCCAAGGCGCATGGCTGAATAATTATCGGCAATACCCGCTGACAATGCTGATTCCCGCCTTGGCTTATCTCGGCTTTAGCGCCGCATGGCTCTTGGCACGCAAAGACAAAACCTTGTTGGCATTTGCCGCCTCCTCCGTCGGCATCATCGGCGTCATTGCCACCTTTGCCGTCTCGCTCTTTCCCTTTATTTTGCCGAGCAGCAGCGATTTGTCTTCGGGGTTGACCGTCTGGGACGCCACCGCCAGCCACCGCAGTCTCATCGTGATGCTCCTCGCCACCATCGTGATGATGCCGATTGTGATCGCCTACACCTCATGGGCGTTTCGCATCATGAGCGGCAAAGTAACCGCGCGATATCTGCGCGAAAACGACCATAATGCCTATTAGGAGAAAATGATGTGGTATTTTGCATGGATACTCGGACTCGGCTTCGCCGTCTTGCTCGCGATTTTAAACGCCCTATGGGGCGAATTTGAGCAAGACCGCGACAAAGCGTTTAAACAAGAGTCTCAGGACTGAAAATGTATGGCAGATTTATGACAATCAATGGTTGAAAAGCTATTGATTTTTTTGAATAAATATTGTTTTATAGTCGGAGAAGTGAAAAAGTAGCAAGCCGCAGACAGTACAAGAGCGTACGGCAAGGCGAGCCAAGTCCATAATACTTTTTCAATGCTTCGACAGTCGCTAAACATCGGGCGCATCGCAAATAATACGCCCGATGTTTGCCTAAGGCTTAATGATATAAAACAAAAGTGCCGCAAAAGATGGTAATCAATGCTAAAGCCATGGGAATGGCGGTGCGCTTGATCAGTTCAAAGGGCGAAACATTTGCTACCCCTGATACCGCCACGATAACCGCCGTAATCGGCGACATGCTGCGTGCTACCCCTGCGGTTAATTGCATGGGTAATAATATCAAGGCAGGTGCAATGCCTAATCCTGTCGCCACTTTCGGTGCCAAGGCGGCAAAAGCGAAAAACGGTGCATTACCAGAGCCCATTACGATTGCAGACAGCGCAATAATCGCCACCATGATGCCGGTCATGGCAAAAGCGCCCAAATTAGAACCTTGCGCCGAAGATATGATGATGTCGATAGCACCGATAGCGGTCAAGCCTTTGGCAAAGGTTTCGCCTGCCACGATGAGGGTAACCACCGCGGCAAATTGTTTACCCATGCCGTCAAAGAAGACCTGCATTTCCGCAAACACGGTTTTCAAATCGCGTTTTCTTACCAATTCAAACAGCATCGCCGAAAAGAGGCTGATCAGCATAGCGGTAACCACGTTCATTTTGACCGAATCAATCACGAATTTGCTAAAAGTCAGAATCAAAGCCAGCGGCAGGAGCGGCAATAAAATATAGATTGCCGGCGGCGCGGCTTCTTGCGCGCTGTCCTCTGCCAATTCGGGAGCAGATTGATCACCCATCGCGATGTTCTTTTTATCAAAATATTTTTGCACGAAGAAATGCGCGGTTGCGATAACCAGCATGGTTAGGATTGCCAACATAAGCTGATAGCTGAGGAAATATTCCGCAATATCAATACCCGCAGTTTTTGATGCCAAAACGGCATTGCCCGAAGCCGGACCAAGATCCAAACAGGCTGCCGTGCCAATCACAGCGGCAGCCCCCTCGCGGCTAATGCCCAATCTAATCAAAACCGGGAAGATGGTCAGCATCAGCAATAAGCCCAAACCCGATGCGCTGGGGATAAAGACATTTAGGATTTGCCCGATGATATAAGACAATGCCAAAACCAAATAGGGTGCTTTAATCGCATTAAGCGGTTTAATCGCGCAATTGACTAAGGCTTTGCTTGCGCCGATTTTATCCATATAGCGCGCAAAACCGCCTACTGCCATAATCATCAAACCTAAATCGGCGGCACGCGAACTCAATACCGTTTTGATAAATTCAAAAATATCAAACCCCACCCAACCTGTTGATTTCTCCGGCGGCAGAATTTCGCCCAAACCAAGCAGGACGGCGAAACACATCAAAATAATCCCGCCGCAGAGCAAGACAAACTGGGCTTTGTATTTTTTCACGATGAGATAGCCCACGCCCAGCGTTACTATCAAGGCAAGCACTATAGCTAACATAATGTTTCTCCTATGGATTAACTCATACGACAGCAATACTTGATAATTTCATAAAGCAATTCCGTGCGCGGCTCAATGGTATCAAGCTCCAAATATTCATTGGGACTATGCCCTTTACCGCCCACAGGTCCCATGCCGTCAATGGTCGGCACGCCTAAAGCCGCAAAGAAATTGCCGTCCGAGCCGCCGGGCGTAGAAGCCCAATCCGCTTCGATGCCCAAACGCTGTTTGATTTCATCTACTGCCGCGCAAAATGCCAAGCCTTTTTCGCTTCTTGCCCAAGGCGGACGAGTCAAACCGCCGCTCACGCGGATGCGTACGTTTTCTTTGGTCTGAGTGTCGTTCAGACCATAAATAATATCGTTTAAACGCTTGGTTTCATCCATATTAGTAAAACGGCAATCCACTTGGATTTTCACATATTCCGGCACAGTATTGGGCGTCGTACCGCCTTCGACCGTACCGATATTGATTGTCGTGCCTTTATCGGGTGCCGCGCTGTCCAAAAGCATTTGCCCGATGTGTAAAAAAGCATTGATGGCATTGGCGCCATTTTGCGGATCTACTGCCGCATGCGCAGATTTACCTAAAAATTCAATCACATATTTGGCAATTCCTTTGCGTTCATTGACAAAATTACCGTTAATACGCGCAGATTCCAAAATCACCGCATATTGGGTTTTCTTCGCCATTTCTTCTAAGAGCGGGCGCGAAAAAATCGAGCTGATTTCCTCATCAGGATTGAAAACAATACAAATGGCAGCATCAGACAAATCATCATTTTTCGTGAGTTTTTCACAGGCATAAAAAGCCTGCAATAAACCGGGTTTCATATCATATGCCCCCGGGCCGGTAATATGATTGCCCTCAATGCGGAAAGGTCTTTCTTTAACCGTACCTGCTTTAAACACCGTATCCATATGTCCGGAAAGCAAAATATCAAAGCTGTCGGCCTGCTTATTCATACAAATCAAAGCCGGACCGACTTTATCGTCCAAATGGCGTAATTCCGTTATCCAGCCGATGGCATCAAATTTTGCTTGTAGAAATGCCGCCACTTTAGCGGTGCCTTCAGGGTCATAACTATAAGAGTCGATATTTACAATGGTTTCGAAATCTTTCAAGAAAGTATTTAACATCATTACCTCTCAATATTCTCAATCAGCAGAACAGGATAAGCTTTCATGAGAAAGACCGGCTAAACTTGCGCTAACATCGCCGATTTCTCGCAGCATATATTAGCAAATTTTTAGTATATTTGTGGAAAAATTAGTAGAAATAGTGGAAAAACGGTTACAGAAAACAGTTTTTATCGCTAAACACTAAATATAGTCTCTTCAGATTAAAATGACACGTCTTAACACAACATATTGAAATATTTTCAATATGTTGAAAATATTTATTGTCTCATTTTAATCTGAAGAAGCTATATAATCATCTCGACTCAAAATGCTTCGTCAAGAATTCCTAGCCACATTTGCCAAATTTTTCAGCAAGGCTTGCACCGGGTGCTGCAAAACGGTGCCGCTCATGCGTTTGCTTTGGCTGCGGCAGGAGTAGCCTGTAGCCAGCAATTGTCCGCCGTATTGTGTAACGGGCGCTTGCCAAGACATGTCAAATAGTTGCGCCGATTGTGCTTGATGTTCGCTTTCGTGTCCGAAGGTGCCCGCCATGCCGCAGCAGCCTACCGCCACCGGCTGCAAATCTAAGCCGAAATGTTGAAAAATCCGCTGCCAGTCTTTGTCCGAGCCGGGCAATTGGGTTTTCTCGGTGCAATGCGCGGCGAAATAGTAGGTTGTGCCTTGCTTGTCTAAGGGCGCAGCTAGCGGCGGATGTGTCGGCAGATAGTAGTCGCGCAGCCATTCCTGCGGCAGCAAAATGCGGCGCTCGGGCTGCTGCGGCGCATCTTTCAGATATTCTTGACGAAATACTAAGGTCATGGCGGGGTCTAGCCCGATAATCGGCAAGCCGCTTTCTGCGGCGGCGGCAAGCAGTTGCTCGTTATGGCGGCGCAGTTTGTAAAAATGCGCAAGGAAACCATGTACATGCAGGGGTTTGCCGTTGGGAAAATAGGGCAGCAGATAGGTTTTGATGCCCAAAGTCTGCAAGAGCCGCAGCCAGTCGAGAAATACCGGCGTGTCGAAATAGCGGGTAAAGGCGTCTTGCAGCACGATGACGGCATTGTCTTGCTTGGGCGGGGTTTCGCCTTTGCGCAACATTTGCACGCCGTAGGCGGCAAGGTCTGCGCGCGCTTGGGAATGAAAGAGCGGTGCATCGCTTAAACGCAACATTTTGCGGTTGATGCTGCGCATCAGGCGGTTGTTCTGCATCAGATTATACAGCGGCGCGATTTTTGCCAGATGCGGAATCAGGTATTCCAAATAGCCGATCAGATAATCGCGCAGCGGACGGCGGTGGCGGCGATGATATTCGGCTAAAAAGCGGCTTTTGCCATCGGGAATATCGACTTTCACGGGGCATTGTCCGGCGCAGGATTTGCAGGACAGGCAGCCGTGCAGGGCTTGGTAGACTTCTTGTTCGAAGTCGGGCGTGAGGCTGCTATCAGCTTTGCGGCGCAGCCATTCTTTTAGCAGCATGGCACGCCCTTTGGGCGAATGCTGGCGATCGCGCGTTACTTTCCATGAGGGGCACATGGGGTCGTCAAAGGCAAAATTAAAACAGGCGCCGTTGCCGTTACATTGCAGGGTATTACCGAAATTCTGCCAGTCTTGTTTGTCGATACGGCGGTCGAAATCGCCGCGCATCGGTACGGCGGTCAGCGGCGTCAGTTCGGCATCGCCGGCATAGGGCACAGCGATTTTACCGGGATTGAGCTGATTATGCGGGTCAAAGGCTGATTTGATTTGGCAAATCAAATCCCAGCAATCGCCGAAAAAGGTCGGCGCATATTCCGAGCGCAGCCCTTTGCCGTGTTCGCCCCACAGCACACCGCCGTAGCGATGAGTCAGCGCTACGACCGCTTCGGTAATCTCACGCAAGCTGTCTTTCATGCCCTCGACTTTCATATCCAGTTGCGGACGCACGTGCAGCACTCCCGCATCCACATGCCCGAACATGCCGTAAGCCAAGCCTTTGTCGTCTAAAACTTGGCGAAAGGCTTTGATATAGGCGGCAAGATGCTCGGGCGGCACGGCGGTGTCTTCCACAAAGGGCAAAGGACGCTGCTCGCCCTGCACATTGCCCAACAAACCCACCGCGCGTTTGCGCATATGATAGACCGCCTCGATTTCCGCCTCGCCGCGGGCTACCGTGCAAGTCAGGCGGGTAACGCTGCTATCGCTTTGCAAATGCGCGAGAATAGCACTCAGATGCGCGGCTAAAGCATCGGCGTCAGCGGCATCGATTTCCAAAAGATTGATGCCTTGCACGGGCGCGCCCTCGGCGGCGGGAAAAAAGCGCGCCACGCTTTCCCAGACAATATCCTGCTGCGCCAGCGCCAAGACTTTGGAATCCACCGTTTCAATCGACAGCGGCGATTGGCTCATCAAGGCATTGGCATCTTCCAAAGCAGATTGGAAATCGGCATAGCCGATATTGATGAGGGCGCGATGCTGCGGAATCGGCAGCACATTGAGCTCCGCCTCGCAAATAATGCCCAAAGAACCTTCCGAACCGCAGAGAATACTGTTAATGTTAAAGCTTTGTTCGTCTAATACATGCGGCAGGTCATAGCCGGTCAGCGCGCGCGTCAGCGACGGAAAAGAACGGCGGATTTTATCTTGATTATCAGCGGCAAGACGGAAAATCTGCGCATACAAAGCCTGCTGCTGCGGCGATTTATCCGCTATCTGCATCTGCCAGTTATGGCGCGGCAAAGCGGCGGAATCCAGCACTTCCCCGCCCAGCAAAACTGTGCGCAAGCCCAGCACATGGTCATGGGTTTTGCCATAGCGTAAACTGCCCTGCCCGCAAGCATCGGTATTAATCATGCCGCCGATAGTGGCGCGGTTGGAAGTGGATAATTCAGGGGCAAAAAACAAACCGTAAGGTTTGAGCGCTCGGTTGAGCTGATCTTTCACCACTCCCGCCTGCACGCGTACGCGGCGATGTTGCACGTCAATCTCAAGAATATCATTCATGAAACGCGACACATCCAGCACAATGCCGTCGGTCAGCGATTGTCCGTTGGTGCCGGTGCCGCCGCCGCGTGCGGTAATCACGATTTGGCGAAATTCCTCGCGCGCCGCCAAAGCCAAAACCACCTGCACGTCCGCCGTGCTGCGCGGCCAAATCACCGCCTGCGGCGTGCGTTCGTAAACCGAATTGTCCGTGGCATAGACACTGCGCTGCGCCTCTGCCGTAGAAAATTCGCCGTGAAAACCGCTATCCGCCAAAGCAGACAAAAACGCTTGATTCAGCGCTGAAAGAGAAGAAAACATCGCCTTGTAATGATGAGATGAAAAATGCGATTGTGCCATAAAATGACTGAAGTTTTATGGTTTTTCTGAGTATAAAACGTATCTTCCCTAAACCGCGCTTTATGATGCGCCGCGTTTTGCTATGATGGCGCTTTTCTTTCTTGAGTCTGCGATGTCCCCAAAAGCAAGTCCTACGCCGATGTTTAGCCTGACGGTGGCTTTTATCGGTGCTTTAGCCTTTATGCAGGTTTATTCCATTCAGTCGATTTTGCCGCTGCTGATGCGGCATTTTCAGGCAGACGAGGTGCAAATCGGTTTGGCGGTGGGCGTTACCGTGATGGGCATGGGGCTGATGTCGCCTTTTATCGGCATGCTTTCCGATGCTTTCGGGCGGCGTTGGATGATTTGCAGCGCGATTTTCTTCTATAGCCTGCCGGTAGCTTTATCGGCTTATGTGCCGACGATCGAAAGTTTTACTCTGCTGCGTTTTTTGGTCGGCGTTTTTGTGCCGGGGATGACGGTCTGCTTGATTGCTTATCTGGGCGAGGAATTTGAAAGCGAGCATATCGGTAAATTGATGGCGTTTTATGTCTGCGGCACGGTATTCGGCGGTTTCAGCGGGCGTTTTCTGCTCGGGCATTTAACGCAATGGATCGGTTGGCAATTCAGCATGTTGCTGCTTTCGGGCTTGAGTTTCGCCGGTTTTTTACTGGTGCTGTGGCAATTGCCGCCTTCGCGGCATTTTGTCGCCAAACCGCAGTTGAGCGCGGCGATGCGCAGTTTGGTTTCGCATCTGCATAACCGCATTGTCTTATCTTCCTGTGCTTTGGGCTTTTTCGTTTTGTTTTCTTTAGTCGGCTGTTTTTCCTTTATCAATTTGCGGCTTGCGCAAGCGCCTTATCATTTGAATACCGCGCAATTGGCAAATATTTTCAGCGTCTATTTAATCGGCATGGTGATTACGCCGGCGGCAACATGGCTATTGCGCAAATTCGGCGCGCCGCGCACAATGGCACTTTCCCTCGCGCTGTCTGTGTGCGGGATATTGATCAGCCTTACCCAGCCGCTGACATTGGTCTTTTGCGGCTTGATTTTGATGAGCACCGGCGTGTTTATCACCCAATCCGCCACCATCAGCTATATTTCCCTGCATGTGCGCGAAGGTCGCTCTTTGGCGACAGGTTTGTATTATATGGCGTATTATTGCGGCGGAACGGCTGGCGCATGGCTCTGCGCTTTGAGTTTTCAAACATGGCAATGGCAGGGTGTGGTCGGCACTTTGCTTTTAGCACAATGTATCGGTTTAATTATTATTTTCAGCGTGATATGGCAGACTTCGCCGCGCGCGCAAGGATAAGATGGCAGAACAGATTCCTTTAAATCCGCAGCAACAGCAGGCGGTAACCTATCTTGGCGGACCTTTGCTCGTGATTGCCGGCGCCGGTTCGGGCAAAACCGGCGTGATTACGCGCAAAATCGCCTATTTGATTCAAGAGGCGAATTATGCGGCAAACAGCGTGTTTGCCGTCACTTTTACCAATAAAGCCGCACGCGAAATGGGCGAGCGCAGCCGTCATCTACTCGGCAGCGCGGCGCGGGGGTTGCATATTTCCACTTTTCATCGCTTGGGACTGGACATATTGCACCGCGAATATCCCAAACTGGGACTACGCAAAGGCTTCAGCATTTTAGATGCACGCGACGGCATCACGCTGCTGCGCGAGCTGACCAAAAGCGAAGACAATGCCCAATTGCAAGCCGTGCAAAGCCGTATTTCCGCCTATAAAAACAGCAATATTGATGCGGCACAGGCACTGCAATTAGCCGATGACGAACTCAGCAAATTAAGCGCAATCGCCTACGGCGCTTACCAAGAACGCCTACGCGCCTATAATGCGGTGGATTTTGACGATTTACTGCTGCTGCCCGTGCAATTGCTCAAAACCGAAAGCGAGACGCGCAATTATTGGCAAAGCCGCGTCCGCTATTTATTAATCGATGAATATCAAGATACTAACGACTGCCAATATCAGCTGATGCAATTGCTGAGCGGCGTTTTCTGCGCCTTTACTGCCGTGGGCGACGACGACCAATCCATCTACGCATGGCGCGGTGCGCAGCCGCAAAATCTGCTGAATTTGCAGCAGGATTATCCGCAGTTAAAAACCATCAAATTGGAGCAGAATTACCGCTGCCATCAAAAAATCCTGCATGCCGCCAATGAACTGATTGCCCACAACAGCCATTTGGTAGAGAAAAAGCTCTGGTCCACCCTCACATTAGGCGAAGGGGTCAGCGTGATTTCCGCCCGCAATGAAGAAAATGAGGCGGAAAATATCGCTTATGACATTCATGCCCAGCAAATTCGCCACCAGGCCCGCCCCAGCGATTTTGCGATTCTGTACCGCAGCAATTTTCAATCACGTGTTTTGGAGCAAAAACTGCGCGAACTCAGCATTCCTTACCGCATCAGCGGCGGCACTAGCTTTTTTGAACACAGCGAAATTCGCGACCTGCTTTCCTATCTGCGCCTTATCAACAACCCTGAAGACGATGCCGCCTTTCTGCGCGTCTGCAATGTGCCGAAACGCGAAATCGGTGCGGCAACACTCAGCAAATTAGGAGAATATGCCCACCGCCGCCAACAGCCGCTCGCACAATGCGCCACCGATTTAGCTCTGCAAAGCGAACTCGGTAACCGCGCCGCCCAAGCCCTCGGCAGCTTTTGCAACTGGCTCAACCATATGGCGCAAATGGCGGAAAACGAATTGCCGCTGGACGTCCTCGAGCAAGTCATTGCCGACATCGAATACAGCGACTATCTCTACGAACTCTATGCTCTGCCCAAACAAGTGGAAACTCGCCTCGAGCGCATCGGGCAACTCAAAGCATGGATTGGCAAACTGCAAGAAGAAGAACGCTTTCAAAATCTTGCCGCCTTGATGCAACATCTTATGCTGCTCGATATTCTCGATCGTCAAGAAAAAGACAGCGAAGCCGTGCAACTGATGACTCTGCATTCCGCCAAAGGCTTGGAATTTCCCTTCGTCTATATGATTGGCATTGAAGAAGGACTGCTGCCGCATGCCAACAGCAGCGAAACGGAAGAAGGTATCGCCGAAGAACGCCGCCTGATGTACGTGGGCATGACCCGCGCTAAACGCAACCTCACCCTCAGCTATGCCAAGCAGCGCAAAAAAGGCGGACAGTGGCAAAGCAGCGAGCCCAGCCGCTTTTTAGACGAATTACCCGAAGAAGGAATTAACTGGCAGGACGGACGCAAAGCGCACGACCCTGCCGCCGAAAAAGCGAAAAACATGGCGACGATTAGCGATTTGAAGAAATTATTGCAGTCTTAGGCGATTAGTCGCCGAAGACTGCAATAATGGATTGGAAATGTATTTTTGAAACTCCCTATATGTAAAGGCAGTATTGCCCTTGGATTCATGAATAGGGAAGCATTGTGCGCTATTTCACACTCAATTCCTGTCTGACAATTGCCGCGCCCACGCTTAGAGCCTGCATTTTGCCTTTGGCAATATGGCGTGCCAGCGGGGCCATGCCGCAGTTGGTGGAAGGATAGAGTTTGTCGGCATCGACAAATTGCAAAGCCTTGCGCAGGGTTTGCGCCACTTGCTCCGGCGTTTCAATCTGATTGCTGGCAACGTCTATCGCGCCTACCATGACTTTTTTACCGCGGATAATCTCGATTAACTCCATCGGCACATGGGAGTTTTGGCATTCTAGGGAAATAATATCGATTTGAGATTGCTGAAGTTTCGGGAAAATTTCCTCGTATTGCCGCCATTCCGAGCCAAGGGTTTTCTTCCAATCGGTATTGGCTTTGATGCCGTAGCCGTAGCAGATATGCACGGCGGTCTCGCAGCGCAGCCCTTCGGTGGCTTTTTCTAAAGCCGCAATGCCCCAGTCTTTGACTTCGTCAAAAAAGACATTAAACGCCGGTTCGTCGAATTGAATAATATCCACGCCGGCAGCGGCGAGAGCTTTGGCTTCTTCATTGAGAATCTTGGCGAATTCCCAAGCCAGTTTTTCACGGCTGTGGTAGTAGCCATCATATAGAGTATCGACCATGGTCATCGGGCCGGGCAATGCCCATTTAATCGGGCGGCGGGTGTGGCGGCGCAAAAAAGCCGCATCTTGCACGAAGACCGGCTTGGAACGTGCGACCGCGCCGACGACTGAGGGCACGCTGGCATCGTAGCGGTTGCGGATTTTCACGGTCTCGCGGCGGTTGAAATCCACGCCGTCCAAATGCTCGATAAAAGTAGTAACGAAATGCTGGCGGGTCTGTTCGCCGTCGCTGACGATATCAAGCCCTGCGTGTTCCTGCTCTTGCAGGCACAGCAATAAAGCGTCCTGTTTGCCGGCCGCCAGTTGCTCGTCGGCGAGTTTCCAAGGCGACCACAATTGCTCCGGTTCTGCCAGCCAACTGGGTTTGGGCAGGCTGCCGGCGGTGGAAGTGGGTAATAAAATATTCATTGTTAACAGTCCTCTGAAATGATGGTTAGCATCATGCGAATAGCCGGAAGCTGAAGATGATCAAGTTCAGCTTCCGGCGCGATTGTATCAAAGCCATCAGGCTAAGGTGTTCAGCCATTGCGCAATGAGCTGCTGCTGCGGTTTGATGAAATGTGCTTCCGCGTATTTTCCTTGCTTGATGGCCAATTGCGTCCGTTCTTCTCTATCGTATTCGATGGCGGTTTTTGAAAAATCCTGATACTGCAAACTGGCGCGGTACACCTGCCCTGCCGCCGAGTTGGCGTTATACACTTCCGGACGGTAAATTTTCTGGAAGGTTTCCATAGTGGCGATGGTGGCAAGCAATTCCAGATTGCTGTAATCGCTTAATAAATCGCCGCCAAAATAGAAGGCGAAAGGCGCGACCGATTTCGGCGGCATGAAATAGCGCACCTCCAAGCCCATTTTGCGGAAATAGTCATCGGTCAGCGAGTCTTGGTCTTGCCGGTATTCAAAGCCTAAGACGGGGTGGTAATTGCTGGTTTTATGGTAGGTCTTGGTAGTGGAAACGCTCAGACAAATGACCGGCGGTTTTTTGAAATGCTCTTGATACACTTCCGAACGCAGGAAATATTTAAACAATTCGCCGTGCAAATCGCCGAAACCTTGCGGAACGCTGAATTGCGCTTTGTCTTTGTTGTAATCCAAAAGCAATACGCTGAAATCATAATCGCGGATATAGGATGAAAAGCTGTTGCCGACTAATCCTTCAATCCGCAGATTTTTCTCGTGGTCGATGATATTGGTTTTCAGCACTTCAATCGAGGGGAAGACTTCTTCATGCCCTTCAATATGCAAATCTGCCGAGATGATTTCCAGCTCAATGCTGTAGCGATTGCTATTGGGATTGTCCCAATGGACTAAATCGTTGAATCTGTGATTAATCATGTTGATGGTATTGCGCAGATTTTGCTGACGGTTCTCGCCGCGCGCCAAATTGGCAAAATTAGTGGTCAGGCGCGTGCTGCTCGCCGGCTCGTAATGCTCGTCAAAAACATGGCTTTTAACGGAATAATGAAAAATATTAGACTGACTCATAGGGATTCCTTTCTTACTTAACTCGATGAGAAATACTCTAAGCGAAAGGTTAGATGAATAAAAATGATTTAATATTATGGAATAATGAAAAATTTTTATGGATAAGGTCTCATTCCAAATGTTCATAAGCCCCAAAGAAAACGCTCTAAAGCAGGCTGTGGCGCTCTTTTATAATCCCTACTTCTTTGAAGGCAGGCAGTATAGACTGGAATTATATTTGGCAAAGCGCGCCGCGTTTTATAGAGGCAACCGGCTTGACGCTCAAGCTCTCGGCTTGGGGCATCGCCCTGTCTTTGCTCTTAGGATTGCTGATTGCCCTCATCACTACTTACCGCACGCGTTTTCTCTATCTGCCGGCGCGGATTTATATTGAAGTCTCGCGCAATACGCCTTTGCTCATTCAGCTGTATTTTCTCTATTTCGGCTTGCCTAAGATCGGCATTCGTTGGGACGGCTTTACCTGCGGCGTGATTGCGCTGACGTTTTTAGGCGGCAGTTATAGTCGGAGAAGTGAAAAAGTAGTACAAGGCGGCGAGCCGCAGACAGTACAGATAGTACGGCAAAGCGAGTCAACGCCGTAATACTTTTTCAATTCTTCGACTATATATGGCAGAGGTGCTGCGCGCCGGTTTGCAGGCGGTGCCGCCGGCGCAGATAGAAGCGGCGCGGGCTTTGGGATTGCGGCGAGCGCAAGTGCTGCGTTATGTGCTGCTGCCGCAGGCTTGGGCGGTCGCTTTGCCGGCGGTGGCGGCAAATGCTTTGTTTTTAATGAAGGAAACCTCGGTGATTAATGCGGTGTCGGTGGCGGAGTTGATGTTTGTGACCAAAGACATCATCGGCAGCGAATATATGACCAATGAGGCATTGTTTCTTTTATTTGCCGCGTATTTGGCGATTTTGCTGCCGGTATCGGCATTTGCCTCTTGGGGCGAGCGGCGCGTCAGGAGGGCGAAATATGGGACTTGAGTGGTTGTGGGCGGGGCAGAATATTCCGCGTCTGGCGCAGGGTTTGTGGCTGACCGCGCAAATCGCTTTTATCTCCGTGGCATTGTCGGCGGTTTTCGGAACGGGCTTGGGTCTGCTGATGCGCAGCAAGTCTCGGATGCTGCGCTGGCTTTGCCGCCTGTATTTGGAAACTATCCGCATCGTGCCGATTTTGCTGTGGCTTTTTGTTTTGCATTTCGGCTTTTCGACATGGACGGGGATTCATATTGACGGACTGTGGGTCTGCATTTGGGTGTTTACTTTATGGGGGACGGCGGAAGCGGGCGATTTGCTGCGTGCCGCACTGGGCTCGATTGAGCGGCACCAGCGTGAATCGGCGCAGGCTTTGGGATTATCCGCCCGACAAGTCTTTTTCTTTATCGAAGCACCGCAGGCATTGCGCCGCGTCTTGCCGGGCATGATTAATCTGTTTACCCGTATGGTCAAAACTACCTCGCTGGCAGCCTTGATTGGCGTGATTGAAATCATCAAAGTGGGGCAGCAATTGATTGAAAACTCCCTGCTTAGCGCCAAGCATAGCGGCGCGCTGGCAGACAGCGGCTTGAGCGGCGTAGCGAATGCCTCTTTATGGGTTTACGGCTTGATTTTCATCTTATATTTTTTGATTTGCTATCCGCTGTCGCTGTGGGCGTCGCGTTTAGAAAAACGGTGGGAAAGTTAAATGGCATTACTTGAAATCGAAGGTTTGCACAAACGCTATGGCGAGACCATTGCCTTGCAAAAAATTGATTTGCGGTTGGAAAAAGGCGAAGTGCTGGTCATTTTAGGACCTTCGGGCTGCGGCAAAAGTACGCTGCTGCGCTGTATCAACGGTTTAGAAGTCATTCAAGGCGGCAAAATCCGTTTGCAAGGGCAGGGCGTTTTAGGACAAGACATCGGCTGGACGGCGGCACGCCAACATATCGGCATGGTATTTCAAAGCTATGAATTATTTGCCCATTTGAATGTGATTGACAACATTTTGCTGGCGCCGCTCAAAGTGCAGAAACGCCGCCGCGAGGACGTCGAAGCGGAGGCGGATCGATGGCTGGAACGCGTGGGACTCTTATCGCGCAAATACGCTTATCCGCGCGAACTCTCCGGCGGACAGAAACAGCGGATTGCCATTGTGCGCGCCCTGTGCATGAACCCCGATATTTTGCTGCTTGATGAAATTACCGCCGCGCTCGATCCCGAAATGGTGCGCGAAGTTTTGGATGTGGTGCTGGGCTTGGCGCGCGAAGGCATGAGTATGCTGATTGTGACTCATGAAATGGGTTTTGCGGAAAAAGTCGCCGACCGCATCCTGTTTATGGACGGCGGCAGGATTATCGAAGAAAACCGTCCGCAATCCTTCTTTATCCGCCCGCAAAGCGAACGCGCGCGGCAATTTTTAAACGGATTGACTTATTGATTTACTTAACCTAAGGAGAAACCTATGAAACCTTTAAAAATCCTCTTGGCTGCCGCCTTGGCATTGGCAAGCCTTGCCTCTGTTGCCGATACGCTGGATGACATCAAAGCCCGCGACAGCATCCGCATCGGTGTTTTCGGCGACAAACCGCCCTTCGGCTATCTTGACCAAAACGGCAAAAATCAAGGCTTTGATGTGGAAATCGCCAAATATTTTGCCCAAGATTTGCTGGGTAGCGCGGATAAAGTCGAATTTGTCTTAACCGAAGCCGCCAACCGCGTGGAATATCTCAAATCGGGCAAAGTCGATGTCATCTTAGCGAATTTCACCCAAACCCCCGAGCGTGAGAGAGTGGTGGATTTTGCCAGCCCCTATATGAAAGTCGCTCTCGGCGTGGTATCCCCCGACAGCGCGCCGATAAAAGACATCAGCGAACTGAAAGACAAAACCCTTTTGGTCAATAAAGGCACGACCGCCGACACATGGTTCGGTAAAAACCAACCCGACATCGCTTTGCTCAAATACGACCAAAACACCGAAACCTTCGATGCGCTTAAAGACGGTCGCGGTGCCGCTTTAGCGCATGACAATGCGCTGCTGTGGGCATGGGCGAATGAAAATGCGGGCTACAGCGTTTTTATCGGCAATCTGGGCAATCCCGATTTTATCGCTCCGGCGGTACGCAAAGGCGATGAAGCTCTGCTGAAATGGGTGAATGAGGAAATTGCCGCCATTAAAGCCGACGGCAGATTGCAAAGCGCCTATGAAAAAACCTTGCTGCCCGTTTACGGAGAGACGGTCAAGGCGGCGGATCTACTGGCAGAATAAGGAGTGAGAACTAAATAAAATAAAAAAGCTGGGAACAAAATCCCGGCTTTTTTATTTTGATAGGCGCTCAACAGAAAGATGCTAAATAGCCTTCAATAAGGTATAATGGCAAAAATTTTTAAACTAATGAATATGTCCAAACCTTTTCTCAAATGGGCAGGAGGCAAAGCAAAACTTAGCCCTTTTATTGCCGCCAACTTGCCCAATAAAGCACGTAAACGCCTGATTGAACCATTTTCAGGATCTGCCGCTTTATCATTAGCATTAGAATTTGAAGCTTATTTACTTAATGATACCAACCCCGATCTTATTGGCTTATTTCAAACTTTAAAGAAAGAGAAACAGTCATTTATTGATTATGCAAAAAGTTTTTTTAATTCTGAAAATAATCAGGAAATCCGCTTTTATGAATTGCGAGAAATGTTTAATAATAGTAGTGACTTGATAGAACGCGCGGCATTGTTTGTCTATTTGAATCGTCATGCTTTTAATGGTTTGTGTCGATATAATAGTAAAGGTAAATTTAATGTTCCTTTTGGACGTTATAAAGAACCCTATTTTCCAGAAATTGAGATGCAAAAATTTTTAGAAAAGGCACCTAGGGTAGAAATGATGCAGGGCGATTTTGCGCAAGTATTTACTATGATTAATAATGATGACCTTATTTATTGTGATCCTCCTTATGTACCGTTAAGTGAAACAGCTTCTTTTACTGCCTATGCGAAAGGAGGATTTATTGATAACGATCAAAAACGTTTGGCAAAGATTGCAGAAGATAGTTTTCAAAATACACAAGCAATCTTAATTTCTAATCATGATACAGAATTTACTCGTGAAATTTATAAAATTGCCCGTTTAGAAACTATTTTTGTGCAACGTAATATTGCTGCAAAAGGTAGTAGTAGAAAAAAAGTTGTAGAATTATTGGCAATTTATGAAAAATGATTTTTTAGTTTTTAGAGAGGAAACTGAAACCTATTCGGTTGGTTTAAGAAAATATTTGTTAGCAGATGCGGTTATTTATCATGAAAATGCTTTGACTGTCATGCGTCGTGTTTTAGATAAATATCCCAATGGCTGCTTTGATATGATTTTTTCCGACCCACCTTATTTTCTTTCTAATGATGGTTTTACTTGTCAAAATGGTCAGATGGTATCTGTAAATAAAGGAGATTGGGATAAATCTAAAGGTTTTTCAACAGATTTAGAGTTTTATGAAGAATGGTTGCGTTTATGCTATGCCTTGCTTAAGCCTAATGGCACAATATGGGTATGCGGAACTTATCATAATATTTATTTAATTGGCTATTTGATGCAAAGTATTGGATATCATATTTTAAATAATATTACATGGGAAAAGCCTAATCCTCCACCAAATCTTTCCTGCCGCTTTTTTACCCATTCAACAGAAACCTTAATTTGGGCAAAAAAAGATAAAAAATCTAAGCACGTATTTCATTATGATGCAATGAAATTGCAGAATAGCGGTAAGCAGATGAAATCTATATGGAAAATTGCGCCACCGGCTAAATCTGAAAAAATGTTTGGTAGGCATCCTACACAAAAGCCTTTGATGTTATTAGAGCGTTGTATCCAAGCAGCTTCTAATGTTGGAGATTTGATTTTTGATCCTTTTATGGGTAGCGGTACAACTGCTGTCGCTGCCTTGAAACATGGGCGGAAATTTTGTGGTTGTGAAATGCAAGATGAATTTTTTGAACTAGCAAAGAGAAGATTGAATAATGGAACGTAAAGAAGCAATTGAAAGGATGCAAGTATTAATCGGTCAAAATTTGCACGATTTGGCTAAAAAATATGGGGTGACTATTCTTACTGCAAATGGCACGGTCAATAAAGGCTGGGCAGGTCATGTGATAGAACGTTTTCTAGAGCTGCCATTAAATTCGGCACAATCTCCTAATTTTGGATCTTGGGAATTAAAGTCTGTACCGTTAAAATTTTTACGCAATGGTCAATTAACTTTTAAAGAAACTATGGCAATTACTATGATAGACCCTGTAAATGTTTGTCAAAAAGAATTTGCTGAGAGCCATTTGTTAGCTAAGCTGAAAAAGCTGTTGTGGTTGCAAGGATTGTTGGGAAAACTTTTAATGATCCAACTGTGATCCACGATATTGTAGAGTTGGATCTTGATGAAGGTACGGAATTATATGAAGCGGTAAAAGCGGATTATGATTTAGTGAGAGATACCTTGCTAGATCCTAAAAGGGGATTTCTTACTTTAACAGGTAAAATGGGACAGTATATTCAACCAAGAACAAAAGGGGCTGGTCATGGTTCTACTTCTCGTGCATTTTATGCACGTCCATTATTTTTGGCGCAATTTATTGATTTGAATATCCGACGTGATTAATAGATTAAGAGAAATTTAATCTTGCCGGCTGCTTTTAGCCGTCTGTTGCAAGCTATCTAAAATCGCGCAGTCGGGGCAGTCATTGCCTTGGCAGGCGTCGTGCCAGTCTTGCAACAGGGCGAGCATGTGCTGCAAATCGGCGATTTGCGTTTTGATTTCCGCGATATGGGCGGCGGTCAGACTTTTGACTTCGCTGCTGTGGCGATGCGGATTTTCCTGCAGATGCAGCAGGCGGGAGATTTGTGCGAGGGAGAAGCCGACGGCGCGGGCTTGTCGGATAAATTGCAGGCGTTTGATGTCGGCGGAGCTGTATTGGCGATAGCCGGAAGGGTTGCGGCTGCTGTGCAAGAGTCCGTATTTTTCGTAGTCGCGGATTTGTTTGGCGGATAGTCCTGATGCGGCGGCGGCTTGGCTGATATTCATGTTTGACTTTAACCTAGGGTAAAGGCTTATAGTAGCATTTTTGCGGCAATGCCGCGTTTTTGGAGAGTACAGATGCAGAAGATTGTTTTACATATTGAGGGTATGATTTGCGGCGGTTGCGTGAAGAGCGTCAGCAATATTTTGCAGGGCTTGGACGGCGTGCAGAGTGCGGAAGTCAGTTTGGAACAACAGCAGGCGGCGGTTGCTTATGAGGCCGCGCAGATTGCGCCCGAGGCGATGATTGCCGCGATTGAAGACGGCGGTTTTGAGGCGCGCGCCGAGTAAAGCATGACACAGAGCAATGCCGCCGCGCGTTTTCAGATTGAGGGCATGACTTGCCAAGCCTGCGCCGCAAGAATTGAAAAGGTGCTGAATAAAAAGCCTTTTATCAGCGAGGCGAGTGTGAATTTTGCCAGCGAAGAGGCGCAGGTGCGTTTTGATGCCAATCAAACGACGGCAGCGGCCATTGAGGAAATTATTGTTAAAACGGGTTTCGGGGCGAAGCTGAAAACAGATGCCGATGAATGGACGGAGCAGGAAACGCCGCAGATGGGCTGGCGTTTGGCTTTATTATTGCTGATTAATCTGCCGTTTTTGTTCGGCATGGCGGGCATGCTGATAGGGCGGCATGATTGGATGTTGCCACCGCTGTGGCAATTTGCTTTGGCGAGCGTGGTGCAATGGGGGCTGGCTTTGCCTTTTTATCGCGGCGCATGGATGAGTGTGCGCGGCGGTGTGGCGAATATGGATGTGCTGGTCAGTTTGGGGACTTTGGCGATTTATTTTTACTCGGTTTTCATGTTGTTTTTTGCGCCGCATCAGCATCACGGTGCGCCGGTGTATTTTGAGGCGGGCGTGATGGTGGTGGCTTTTGTCTCTTTGGGCAAATTCCTTGAGCAGCGCAGCAAGAAAACGAGTTTGAACAGTTTGGCTTTGCTGCTTAAGCTCACGCCGCAGCAGGTTAATGTGTGGCGCGAGGGGGCTTGGCAATGTCTGCCGCTTGCCGAAGTGCGTATCGGCGATGTCTTGCGCGCCAGCCACGGCGAGCGGATTGCGGCGGACGGCGTGGTTTTGGACGGTCAGGCTTGGGCGGATGAAAGCCATCTTACCGGTGAGTCTTTGCCGGAGCCGAAAGCGGCAGGCAGCCGCGTGTTGGCAGGGGCGATGTTGAGCGAGGGCAGCGTGGAATATCGCGCCGAGCAATTGGGCAGTCAGACGGTCTTGGGCGATATGATGCAGGCTTTGTCGCAGGCGCAGGGCACAAAAGCGCCGATTGCGCGTTTGGCGGATAAGGCGGCGGCGGTGTTCGTGCCGAGTGTGGTGGCGATTGCCGCTGTGACTTTTGTCTTAACGTTTTGGCTGCAAGGCGATTGGACGCAGGCTTTGATGCATGCGGTGGCGGTCTTGGTTATTGCCTGTCCTTGCGCCTTGGGTTTGGCAACGCCGGCGGCGGTGATGGTCGGCATGGGTAAGGCGGTGCGGCAGGGCGTGTGGTTTAAAGATGCGGCGGCATTGGAAGAGGCGGCGCGCGTGGATACGGTAGTCTTGGATAAAACCGGTACGCTGACGCAGGGCAAGCCCGAGTTGACGGCGGTATTGCCGGCGGAGGGCGTGAGCGAGGAGGAATTGCTCCGCGTGGCGGCGGCGGTCGAGCAATATGCGCGGCATCCTTTGGCGCAGGCGCTGTGGCAGGCGGCGCAAGCACGCGGCTTGGAGATTCCCTCGGCAGAAGCGGTGCAAACGGTGGTCGGCGAGGGCGTGCAGGCGCAAGTGGCGGGGCTGGGCTTGGTTAAGGTCGGCAAGGCGGCATGGTGCGGATTCGATTTGCCGCCGAATGCGGATAAGGTATGGGAGACGGCGAGCCTTGTGGCGGTGGCGGTCAATGATGTGCCGCTGGGCGCTTTTGCTTTGGCGGATACTTTAAAAGACGATAGCGCGGCAGCGGTGGCGACCTTGCAGGCGCAGGGTATTGAAGTGCTGATTATGAGCGGCGACAAAAACAGCGTGGTGCAGACGGTGGCGGCGCAATTAGGCATTGCCGATGCGCAGGGTGAGATGAGTCCGCGGGCGAAAGCGGCGGCGGTGCAGGCATTGCGTGCGGCGGGTAAGGTCGTGGCGATGGTCGGCGACGGTGTGAACGATGCGCCCGCTTTGGCGGCGGCAAATGTGAGCTTTGCCATGCAGGAGGGCGCGGCGGTGGTGGTGCACAGCGCTTCGGCAACCTTGATGCGGCATAGTCTCAAGCAGTTGACAGAGGGCTTGACGGTGGCAAGAATGACGCTGAAAACGATTCGGCAAAATCTCTTTTTCGCCTTTTTCTACAATCTCTTGGGTATACCGCTGGCGGCTTTCGGTTTGCTCAGTCCCGTGATTGCCGGCGCAGCAATGGCGGCGAGTTCTATTTCCGTATTGGGTAATGCTTTGCGTCTGAAAAAACAGAAGATAGCCTAATATAGTCGATTAAAATTGCAATGATACAGCGTTGGCTCGCCTTGCCGTATTATCTGTACTGTCTGCGGCTCGCCGCCTTGCCTCATTTTTATTTCTACATATGTGCCTGCCGCTTAAATGGCTGCGAGGAAAAGCGCGATGATGCAGCAAAATCCGCCTGTCCACATCAGCGAACGCAGTAAGGCTTTATCGGCAAGATAGCAGGCGATAAATGCTAAGCGAAAGAGGATGAATAAGACCGCGAAAAAGTTGATGGTATTCGGTGCGGCATTGCCCGAAATATGGGCGATGATGACGGCGGCGGCAAAAGGCGCAAAAACTTCATAGCCGTTTTGCTGAGCCGCATTCGCGCGGGCGGCAATGCCTGTGCTGCGAGCAAGAAAAACACGCGGTTCGCCGTTATCGCGCTGAAAATCAAAACCGCCGGCAATTTTGGCATAAAAAGCACAGAAAAGCGGCAAAAGCGCGGCAAGCAGCACGCAGAAAAAAGCAATCGTCATGAAGATGTCCCGATGGTTGAAAACAGGCGATTGTAGGGCTTTTTGTCGGGCGCGTACAATATCGCGGATTGAAGACGGTTTTAGGAAAAGCATAATATTTCTAACAATATACTTAAATGCGCGTACAATATCGCGGATTGAAGACGGTTTTAGGAGCAATAATGAAAGTCTTATTATTAGGCGGCAGCGGCTTTATCGGGCGCGCGGTAAAGCAAGCCTTGTTATCGGCGGGGCATGAAGTCAAGGCATTGGGGCGCGGGCAGATAGATTTTGCCGCTTTGAAGCCTGATATGGCATCGCATTTTGCCGGCATGGAAGCGGTGGTTAATTGTGTGGGCGTGATGAGTCTTGATGCCGCCTTTTTAGAGCAAGTGCATCATCTGGCGCCGCTGCAATTGGCGCAATGGGCGCAGGCGCAGGGCGTGCGCCGATGGCTGCAATTATCCGCTTTGGGTGCGGATGCGGCGCAGGATATTGCCTTTGTCGGCAGCAAGGGGCGCGGTGATGCGGCGCTTGCTACCAGCAGCATCCATACCCTGATTGCCAGACCTTCTTTGGTTTATGGTCGCGACAGCATCAATACGCGGCATTTTCTGCGTTTGGCACGTTTGCCCGTGATACCGCTGCCCGAGGGCGGGTGTTTCCGCCTGCAGCCCGTGCATGTGCAAGAAGTGGCGGAAGGAATGAAGGTGATGCTGACGGCGGATGTGTCTTCAGGCAGCATTATTCACATGACCGGTGCGCAGGAAGTGAGCTTGGCGGAATATCTCAACCTGTTGCGCCGCAATTTTTATGGCAAAAAGGCGGCGACCATCGTAAATGTGCCGCTGACACTGATGCAGCCTTTTCTGCCCTTGGCAGCACACTTGAGCAAAGGCTTTATCAGCCGCGACAATATGACTTTGCTGGAACAGGGGGCTTGCGCGGATAATCAGACCTTTGCCGCCTTATTAGGCAGAACGCCTTTGGGCGTAAGCGATTTTTTCTAGGCTGAATCATGCAAAAATGGCGCATAATCCTCATCAGCCGTTTGCGTTTGCTGGCTTTTTTATCGCTGCTCGCCATCGGCTTAGGACAGCTACCGCTGTGGTATATAGTCAAAGAAATGAAAAAGTGGTACAGTAATGCTGCTAACAGGTAGCGCAGAGAGTACGGCGAGATGTGTTTAAATTGTAACTCTTTTTGAATTCCTTGACTATACAGAATTGTTCAGCCATTTTCTGCCGCATTATGCGGTGATTTTCGGTTTGACCGCCTTGTGCACAGGGCGGAAATACCGCTATTTGTGGCTGCTTTGTGCATTGGGCGCCTTCATATGGCTGATGCAGGGCGGCGTTTCGCAGCGCTTGCCCGAGACGGCGGGGCAGCAGCGGCTGCTGTGGTATAACGCGCATCTGCACAATACGGCGGCGGCAGATGAAGTGGCGCGCATCCGTAAGTTGGCACCCGATATGCTCGCTATCGGCGAAATGCATCCCGAAGCCGCTTCGTGGCGGGAATTGCGCGCCGACTATCCGCAGGGCTGCGCCTTTGCCGAAGACAGTCCCTTTGCCCTGCTGTTTTGGAGCCGCAAGCCGCTTAAGCGCTGCCAAGTGCGGATGGCGGCGGAGTATCCCTATATCCTTGCCGAGACTGCGGATGTGCATATACTGACCGTTCATCCGCCACCGCCGATTAGTGCCGAATTGGCGGCGGCGCGGCACGCTTATTTGGATATAATCGCCGCTGAAGCGGCAAAGCATGAGCGCGTGATTGTCTTGGGCGATTTGAACAGCAGCCCCTTTTCACCGCTGTTCCGCCGTCTGCTTGCCGAGGCGGATTTGCAGACCGCTACGCCTTATTATCTGCCCACGTGGCGTCCGTTTTTTCTCAATATCGACCATATCTTAGGCCACAATATCGCCATACGAGCGGAAGCCCTGTCTTGGCTCGGTTCCGACCATCGCCCCTTATTATTAACATTTCTTGCAGCAGGAGAAAAACATGACCGTACCGATTAAAGGCATTTACCGGCATTACAAAGGCAATTTATATCAAGTCATTGACGTGGCAAAACATTGCGATACGGAAGAAGTCTTTGTGCTATACCGCGCGCTATACGGCGATTACGGCTTGTGGCTGCGCAGTTTGGCGGATTTTTGCGCAGAAGTGGCAGGCAGCGCAGGGCAGCAAGCGCGATTTGTGCTAGAAACCGCTTTGGAATCGCATGGAGCGCCATAAACGAAGATTTATGGCGCTCTGGGCGCAATCTATCGACAATTCATGATAAAGCATCTCAAAATATTCGGAATCCTAGTCGTTGAATTCAGTACGCAGATGAGGCTGACAAGGGCATGGATGATAAGCGATTTTTTCATGATTTTTTAGACGGCGAAGCGTTGCTGATAAATTTCCGCATCAAAGCCGATAGTAATGCCTTGCGGATATTGCAAGATGGGGCGTTTTATCAGGCTTGGATATTTAATTATCAGGGCGATAGCGCCGCTTCTTGTTTCGGCTTGCCTGTGTTCTGCCGCACTCAGGCCGCGCCATGTTTTGCTGCGTTTATTTAGAAGTTGAGCGAGTTCAATATGTTTTAGCCATTGGTAGATTAGGCTCTCATTGGGTAATTGTTTTTTGAAATCGATAAATTGATAATCGATTTGTTGGGCGCTAAGCCATTGCCGTGCTTTTTGCACGCTATGGCAGTTGCTAATGCCATAGAGCAGTATGTTCATCAAAAACTCCTTATGAGTTGAAACTCTTACCTTTTATGAGGGCAAAGGGACATTTTAGGTGCTAAAAAGTTTGAAAAGCCTTATTCTGTAAGGCTTTTAGCGAGGTCAAAAGCTTTGAACACAAAAAATGCTTTTTCTGTGGCTCAAAACAGGTCAAAAAAGATGGCAGACAAATCATC
>NZ_JBXGGR010000034.1:0-15135 GCF_056855035.1 Suttonella sp. | reverse complement strand
TGCTTCGATAAACAAAACGGTGACCGCTGAGCGGTCGCCGTTTTGTTTAGGAATCCATAAAAAATTAGGAAGATTTAAGATGCTTGAGCAATGCGGCGGTGGAAGCATCATGATGCGCGCCGATTTCGCCCGCCAAGCTGGCTTCGGTGCCTTTTGCCAGAATTTTGCCCAATTCCACACCCCATTGGTCGTAGGCATTCACATCATACAAAATGCCCAAAACGGTGGTTTTGTGTTCGTACAACGCAATCAGCGCGCCCAAACATTGCGGACTTAATTCATCAAGAATCAATGTCGAGCTCGGACGGTTGCCCGGAGAAGTGCGTTGATAGCGTTCGGCGGCAGGAAGGTCTTGCAAATCGCTTTCATCGCGTCCGCGCATCAGCGCTTCGGCTTGTGCCAAGCAGTGTCCGTGTACAATATGCGCGGCTTTTTCCAAGCCCTGCGGCGCTTTTTTCACGGTGATGAAATCCAGCGGAATGCGGCGCTGTCCCTGATGAATCAATTGGAAGAAGGCGTGTTGCGATTCGGTGCCGGTGCCGCCCCAAATAATTAAGCCGCTGGGTTTGTCCAAAGGTTCGCCGGCGCGGTTGGCACGTTTGCCGAGGCTTTCCATATCCAATTGCTGCAAATATTGCGGAAAGGCGGCAAGACTGTGCGCGTATAAAATCAAGGCGCGGTTATTGATGCCGAAATAGTGGTTATACCAAGCATCTAAGAGCGCGAGTTGTGCCGGCAGATTTTGCGCAATCGCCGCCGTTTGGAAATGCTTGTCCATTTCATGTGCGCCCGCTAAGAGTTTTTCATAGGCGGCATAGCCGTTTTGCAGGATAAAGGGCAGCGCAATGGCAGACCATAAAGAGAAACGCCCGCCGACCCAATCCCAGAAAGGCAGAACACGCTCTTCGGCAATCCCGAAGGCGGCGGCTTTATCTACATTGGCGGAGATGGCAAGCATTTGATTATCCGCCGCTTCACCGCCGTGCTGACGCAGCCATGCGCGCAGAATATCGGCATTGGCAAGGGTTTCTTCCGTGCCAAAACTTTTTGAAGCGACAATCAGCAAAGTAGTGGCAGGATTAAGCGTGCGCATCAGATGTTGCAATTGCACGGGATCCGGCGTAGCAAGGAAATGAATTTTCGGGCCGTCCGCTTCATGAGCAAAGGCTTCACATAGGAGGCGCGGGCCAAGCTCCGAGCCGCCGATGCCGATATGCACCACATCGCTAATCGCTTCATCGCGATAGCCCTTCCATGTGCCGCCGCGAATGCGTTCGGCAAAGTCTTGCATGCGGCGGCGTGCGGCACGGATTTCAATGTTCACGTCAATACCATTGACTACAAACTCCCCTTCTGCCAGCGCGCGCAGGGCATGATGCAGGGCGGGACGGTGTTCGCCCGTATTGACGTTATCACCGCGCACGACCGCCGCAATGCCTTCCGCTACGCCGGCCTGCGCCGCCCATTGCGTCCACAATTCGCCGGTTTGCGCATTGATGTGGTTTTTCGATAAATCCGCATAGATGCCTGCCACTTGGAAAGTAGCGACTTGCACGCGCTGCGGTTCCTCGGCAAAGAGTTCGACTAAGGTTTTTTGGCTGATATGCGCGGCATGGTCGCGCAATTTTTCATCAATATGGCTCATATGTGCTCCTAAGCAATGTTATTGGGTTGGCTGCGACCGAAGCGACCTTGCAAATCCATTAAATTCTGTGCCATTGCGGCAAGGCTGTGCGTCGTGCCGGCTAATGCCGCCTGACTTTCGCCCGGCATCTGCCAATATTCGCAGTAGATGCGCAGGGTGGCGCCGCGGGTGTCGGTTCCGGAGAGACGGCAGATAATGCGGGCACGGTCGCCGCATTGAATCTGCAAACCTTGATTGTTGCTGATTTCGCCATTGGTCGGGTCGGTATAATCAAATTGTCCGACATGGGTCAGCACCAAGCCTTGCAAACTCTCGCCAATGCGTTTTTTCAGCGCAGCGGCGAAGTCCGCCAGCATCGCTTCGGCGGCTTCTTTCTCCAATTCGCTGTAGTCAAAGCGGTTGAAATGATGGCGTCCGTAAGTCTGCCAATGGGCTTGCAGAATTTCATCGGGACTTTGTTCGGTAGCCGCCAATAGGCTCAGCCAACATAAGACCGTCCATAAGCCGTCTTTCTCGCGCACGTGATTGCCGCCGGTGCCGAAGCTCTCTTCGCCGCATAATTGGATTTTGTCGGCATCGAGCAAATTGGCAAAGAATTTCCAGCCGGTGGGCGTTTCAAAGCAGCGCATGCCTTTGGCTTGAGCCACCGCATTTGCCGCGCGACTGGTCGGCATAGTACGACCGATGCCGCTGAGATGTTTCAGGCAGGGAATATGTTCATGCAGGGCGGCGATAATCGCCAGACTGTCGCAGGGATTGACTATCTGCTTGCGTCCCATGATTAAATTGCGGTCGCCGTCGCCGTCACTCGCCGCGCCCATGAGCGCTTCGGGAAACTGAGCCATCGCCGCCTGCAAATCCTGCGCATGCGAGGGCTGCGGGTCAGGATGTCCGCCGCCGAAATCGGGGCTGGGCGTCGTATTAATCAGATATTTTTCCGGCAAGCCCAAACGCTTGGCGAAAATCTCCTGCGCATACGGACCAGTGGCGGCATGCATGGCATCAAAAACCAGCGGTTTTGCCGCCAAATAGGCTTTGATTTTGGGGAAATCAAAAAGGCTTTCCATCAAATCGGCGTAATCCGCCGTGCTGCTGATGACATCTATCTGCGTCTCGCCCAAAGTATAACTACCTTGCTGCAAAGCCGGCACGGCAATATCGGCAATCACATATTCTTTGAGGATTTTGCTGTTTTCAAATACGCGCTCGGTCACGCTTTCAGGCGCCGGCTGTCCCGCCTGCAAATTGAATTTAATCCCGAAATCGCCGTTTTCGCCGCCCGGATTATGGCTGGCGGAAAGAATGATGCCGTAATCGGCTTGATAATGACGGATGACATGCGATGCCGCAGGGGTGGAAAGCAATCCGTTTTCGCCGACAATCAGGCGTTTAACGTTTTGCGCCACCGCCATTTTAATCAGAATTTCAATCGCTTCCTGATTATAAAAACGTCCGTCGCCGCCGATGACGATGGTTTTACCGTTTGCTCCAAGCGTCGTGAAAATGGCTTGGATGAAACTTTGGGTGTAATGCGGCTGGCGGAAATGGCTGACGGGCTTGCGCAGCCCTGAAGTGCCGGGACGTTGATCCGTAAAAGTATTAAAGGCTTGGATAATATGTGGCATGATAATTCCCATGATTGAATGAACTGCTGACTATAGGGGTTTTGCCTTATTTTGACAAGCAAGTATTAACAATTTAAGCCTATATTCGGCTTAGATAAATATCAAAGCGCGTATTGGGAGCTTCGATGCTGTGATGCGGAGCGATGCCGCCCAAATGTTCGGCGCTTTGCGGACGTTTGACGACAATGCGCGGGCAGCCGCTATTGAGTGCGCTATCTAATAATTGCGCGTTATCGCTTTGTTCACCGGCATCCGCGCCTAAGAGGGCCTGCAGGATTTGCATGTCTTTTTTGACTTTGGCGAATTTTTGCCGCTGCGGATACATGGGGTCGAGGTAGATGGCGTCGGCTTGTGCGCCGCTAGCGGCGAGAAAATCGCGGCTGTCGTGGTGAACAATTTCTATTCTGGCGGCGACGGCGGCGGTCAGCGGCAGTTCTCGGGCTTGTTCGACGGCTTGTTTTAACAGTATGTAGAGATAGGGATTGCGTTCGCAGAGGGTAAGTCGAAAGCCGCGGTAGGCGAGCAGCCAAGCGTCGCGTCCCCAGCCGGCGGTGGCGTCGATAATGCTGCCGCCCGCCATGCCTTTAAAGGCTTTGGGTAGGTATTCCGTGCCGCCGCGATGACGGTAATATGCGCTGGAAAAGTCGATATGCAGGGGTTTGATGCCATCGCGGCAGAGTTGCCAGAGTCTTTGCGGGTTTTGCGCCAGATAGAAGTCTTGCGCCGGCGCCTGCTCGATGATGTGCCATGCCTTTTCGTCGGCAGTGGGCGGATAGGTGCCGAGGGCAAGGGCTTTAGTCATTGGCATTCATCAAATCGATCGGCGTTTGTCCGATGGGGCTGTGGCGGGCGCTGCGGTTGTCGGCGCGTTCGGCGGCAAGGCGGGCGAAGTAGTGCTCATCAATGTCGCCGGTGATGTATTTGCCGTCAAAGACGGAGCAGTCGAAGCGTTCGGCAAGGCGGTGTTTGGTGGATAGGCAGGCGTCTATCAAATCGGGCAGGCTTTGGTAGATGACTTTGTCCGCGCCGATGAGTTCGGCGATTTCTTCAGGCTCGCGTTGATGGGCGACCAGTTCTTCATGGGTGGGCATGTCGATGCCGTACACGTTCGGATAGCGCACAGGCGGTGCGGCGCTGGCGAAATAGACTTTGTTAGCACCGGCTTCGCGCGCCATTTGCACGATTTGTTCGCTGGTGGTGCCGCGCACGATGGAGTCGTCCACTAAGAGTACGTTTTTGCAGCGGAATTCCAGCGGCAGGGCATTGAGTTTTTGCCGCACGGATTTTTTGCGCAGGGTTTGCCCCGGCATGATGAAGGTGCGACCGATGTAGCGGTTTTTCATAAAGCCTTCGCGGAATTTCACGCCCAATTGGTTGGCGAGTTCGATGGCGGAGGCGCGGCTGGTGTCGGGAATGGGAATGACGACGTCGATATCGTGATCCGGCCATTCGCTTTTGATGCGTTCGGCGAGTTTTTCGCCCATGCGCAACCGCGCTTTATAGACGTTGATGCCGTCGATGGTGGAATCAGGGCGGGCGAAATAGACGTATTCGAAAATGCAGGGCACGCGCTCGGGATTGTCCGCGCATTGTCGGCTGAACAGTTCGCCGTTTTCGGTGATGATTAAGGCTTCGCCGGGTTCGACGTCGCGGATAATTTCAAAGCCCTGCGCTTCCAATGCCACCGATTCGCTGGCGACCATGTATTCCGTACCGCCCTCGCTTTCGCGTTTGCCGTAAATCAGCGGACGAATGGCGAAGGGGTCGCGAAAGGCTACCAAACCGTAGCCGCTAATCAGGGCGACTACGGCATAAGCGCCGCGTACGCGGCGGTGCGTGCGCGCAACTGCGGCAAAGATTTGCTCGGGCGTGGGCGGAATATGCGCTTCATGGGCGAGTTCGTGGGCAAAGATATTGAGCAGAACTTCCGTATCCGAGCGCGTATTGATATGGCGCAAATCACTGCGGAAAATATCGGCGATGAGGTCGGAGGTATTGGTCAGATTGCCGTTATGGGCGAGGGCGATGCCGTAGGGAGAGTTGGCGTACATCGGCTGGGCTTCGGCGCTGCTGGCGCTGCCGGCGGTGGGATAGCGCACATGCGCGATGCCGATATTGCCGATAAGGCGGCGCATATGTTTTTCGCCGAAAACGTCGGTAACCAAGCCATTGGATTTGCGCATAAAAAAGCGGCCATTGTCGCTTGTGACAATGCCCGCTGCGTCTTGACCGCGATGCTGCAACATAATCAGCGCATCATACAATGCCTGATTGACAGGGTTTTTTCCAACAATACCAACAATCGCACACATGGTTTTTCTCTCGCCGTAAAAAGGAAGGCATTATAATGCAAAGCATTGCCTGCCTAAACAGGCTTTTTTATGAGGAGTTTTGATGCTCGACCGTCATCATCTTGCCATTATCGCCGCCGTCATGGAAACCGGCACCCTGACCAATGCCGCCGATGCCCTGCATCTCACGCAACCTGCCCTAAGCCATACTATCAAAAAACTGGAAGATATATTAGGCACGCCGATTTGGGAAAAAGACGGCAGACGGGTGCGTCTGACGCGCGCAGGGGACTATCTTTATCAAATGGCGTTGCGGCTCTTGCCGCAATTCGAGCGCGGCGAGACGGAATTGCGCCGCTTTGCCCAAGGGTTGCGCGGCAGTCTGCGCATCGGCATGGAATGCCATCCCTGCTATCAATGGCTGCTGCGCAATGTGCGTCCCTATCTCGAGCAATGGCCGGATGTGGATTTGGACGTGCATCAGCAATTTCAATTCAAAGGCATTGCCGCGCTGTTTGCTTATGAGGTTGACGTGCTGATTACCCCTGATCCCGTGTTCCGCGAAGGATTGATTTTCACGCCGGCTTTTCCTTACGAACTCAAGCTCGCTATGCACGCCTCGCATCCTTTGGCGGCGAAAACAGCGATTGAAGCGACGGATTTGAGCAATGAAACTTTATTCACTTATCCCGTACCGACGGAAAGACTGGATGTTTTTCAGCAATTTCTACTGCCTGCCAAGCAAAACGTCGCCCTGCATAAGCGCGTGGAAACCACGGAAATCCTGCTGGAAATGGTGGCGGCAAACCGCGGTATTACCGCCTTGCCGGGTTGGCTTTTGGAAAACCAGTTTGCGCATTTGCCGCTGGTCAGCAAATCCATCGGCACCGGCATTCATAAACATATCTATTTGGGCATTCGCGAAAATGACGCCGAGATTGATTACATCAAAGGCTTTATCGCGCAATGCGTGGCGCATGATAATGCCTGAAGCCTTTATTGTTTGCGGTAATCGCCGGCACTGATACCGTAGTAATTTTTAAAGGCTTTGCCGAAATTGGTCTCGCTGTTAAAGCCTGAAAGCAGGGCGATGTTTAAAATGCTGTCTTGGCTGTTTTTGAGCAAATGAGCGGCTTTTTGCAAACGGGTTTGCAAGATAAAGGCATAGGGGCTGATATTGAGATGCTGCTTGAACAGGCGCATCAATTGCGCTCTGGAGAGGTGTCCTAATCCGCAGAGTTTTTCAATCGTCCAATCCTGCTCGGGATTGTGCATAATCGCGTGGATTAAAGGCTGTAGGCGCGGTTCCCGTCCGGCTTTGATAATGCCCTCGGGCAATGCAGGCGAGTCGGCAAGATAGGCGCGGATAATCATGATGAATAATGCCGAAGATAAGGCGTGAATCAGCGATGCGGCGCCCTCGTCATGCTTATCGGCTTCATTTTTCAAGAGCCGGCTTAAGGTTTGCAGGGCGGGATGCTCGACATTGAGGGCAATCATCTGCGGCAGGGCGCGGAAAAGCGCCGCATTCGCTTCATAATGAAAAACGGCGCAGAAAAACTCCATATCGGCTTGCGCATAATCGCCGCAGTAGTTCAGGGTAAACACGCCTTGCTTGCGGCTGTGTATCTTTTCTTGCCGATGCAGGGGATTATCGCTGCTGCTCAAGCGGTGCGTATGCGCCTGCGGAAAGAACAGAATATCGCCCTGCTTAATTGCACGGGCTTCTTTTTCTCCTGCGATATTCAGCCAACCGCTGCCGCGGCTGATGATGTGCATATTGGCCTGCCCCTGCTTTTGCTCATGCGGAATCGACCAATCGCCTTGCAGGCGGCAATGAATATCCGCTTGACCGCGAATCTGTGCCAGCTGAATCAGTTGATCGAGAAAGTCCATCTTTTTTGCCTACAACATGAGAGGATTTGATGGGTATGATAGCGAAAAAAGTCGCATAATGCCCGCTCTTCAATGAGAAACTTAGGAGCATATGATGTTTAACGATTGGAACGCCCATACCGCACATGTCAAAAAATCTTTTGGCGAATTAGGTAAAAATCATCCCAAAATGTTGCAGGCTTATCTGTCATTAGACCAAGCGGCAGCGGCAGAGGCTTTGGATGAAAAAACGCGGGAATTGATTGCCATCGCGGTAGCGATTACTACGCGCTGCGAAAGCTGCATCAGCGTCCATGCCGAGAAAGCGGCGAAATTGGGCGCCACGGAAAGCGAAATTGCCGGTGCTTTGGCAACCGCAATCGCTTTGAATGCGGGAGCGGCTTATACCTATGCTTTGCGCGCTTTAGAAGCTGTTGAAGCGCAAAAATAATCGCTATTTCAATTTTCGGGGAAGATGATGAATACCTTGTTAAGAAATGCCTTAATCGCGGCGGCATTGCCCTTATTGTCGCTCGGTGCTTGGGCGCAGGCGGCGGTCGAACAGCCTACGACGGCGGCTAGCGAAACAGCGGCTGCCGAATCGGCTGATAAAGCGGCAGTCAAAGCCGAAGGGATATGGATTGACGTGCGCACCGCAGAAGAGTTTGCCCAAGGACATTTGGAAGATGCCGTGAATATTCCCGTCGATCAGATTGCGCAAGCCATCGAAGCCTTGAGCTCTGATAAAGACGCCCCTTTGCATGTGTATTGCCGCAGCGGACGACGTTCGGAAATCGCAAGACAGCTGCTCTTAGAGAAAGGCTATACCAATGTTACCAATCATGGCGGCTATGAGGAATTGGTCGAGAAAGGTTTGCGCTGAGCTAATCAGAGCTTGAGAGCTTAAAAAGAAATCTTTTTATATCATGTCGATACTCTCGAGATAAATGCCTTAGCATCCGCACTGTGCCGCAAAAGAATTATCTTTGGTCGAATGACGCCATGATACACTATGCGGCATTTCTTTACTTGGAGCGTTGCGATGAAAACCAATCCTTTAGCCTTTTTTATCAATCAGTTGGAAATGCACACGCCTGCGCCTCTGCGACCTGTGCAGGCACAGGTTAAATCCACAATCAAGCAGGCGGCACAGGCGCAATTCAGCCGTTTCGATCTGGTGCCGCGCGCGCAATTCGAGGCGCAGCAGCGTCAAATCGCGCAGTTAAACCGCCAGATTGCGGCATTGGAAGCGCGTTTGGCGGCTTTGGAAGCGGCGGAATAATTTTCCTGCGGGATGTTGTTTCATGTCATTGCCTTTTATCTTTGCGCTGGTCTTAGTCGTCAGCGCTGTTTTTTCTGTTTTTAATGATCGCATTTTGCGGATGCACCGCTCTATCGGCGTAATGCTTTTGGCCTTGAGTGCGTCTTTGTTGTTATTGTTGGCAAAGCATTTCGGTATTTTTCAGATCGAGCAGATTACGCAGTCAGTGGCGAGTCTGAATTTCAGCCACACGCTAATTCACGGTATGTTGGGGGCTTTGCTGTTCGCCGGCGGCATCAATATCAATTTTGATGAGTTGCAGCCGCGCTTGGTCGTGATTACGGTGCTGGCGGTGGCGGGCGTCTTGATTTCGACTTTTACGGTCGGCATTTTGGCGTATGTGTTTGTGAATTATCTCTTGGGAATGCCGCTGTCGATGGTGTATTGCCTGACTTTCGGCGCTTTGATTTCACCGACCGATCCGATTGCCGTATTGGCGATTTTACGTTCAATTGGCGTGTCGAAAGGCTTGGACATGGATATTACGGGCGAGTCTTTATTTAATGACGGCATTGGTTTTGTCGTCTTTGCCTTTTTCTTTGAAATGGCGGTGCATTCCGAGAGTATGGGCGCCGGCGAAGTCTCGATGTTTTTTATTAAAAGCGTGGGCGGAGCTTTTGTTTTGGCGGTCTTGTGTAGTTATGCGGCTTTTTATCTGCTGCAACAGGCGCGCGATTCGCATGTAGAAATTATGATCAGCTTAGCTTTGGTGTTCGGCAGTTTCGAATTGGCGGAGGCTTTGCATGTATCGCCTGCCATCAGCATTGTTTGTGTCGGACTGTTTTTCGGCAGATTGTGCAATCGTAAAATGAGCGAGGAAGGGCGCACAGCTTTGTACCATTTCTGGGGCGTAGTAGATGAAATTTTCAATACCTTGCTGTTTGTAATGGTGGGATTGCTGCTGTTGATTGTGCCGCTGACGACGCATATTTTCTTTTTGGGCGTGATCTCGGTAGCGATCGTTTTGTTCGGACGTTGGATCAGTGTGATTGTGCCAGTGGCGGTTTTGAAAAAATGGTATTACTTTTCACCGCGCTCGGTTCGCATCATGACTTGGGGCGGCTTGCGCGGCGGTTTGTCGATGGCAATGGCGCTGACTTTGCCCGACAGTGAGGCGAAAAACATGATTTTATGGATGACTTATGCAGTGGTCGTATTTTCGATTTTGGTACAAGGTACGACGGTTGCCCGTGTGGCAGGGCAAAGAGCAACGCATGGGAATGAATACCGTGATCCGCGGCTAAGCGAGTTTTCCGCTGCCGCTTCTGCTAGCGAGACAAATGCCGAACGACGTTTGGGCGCTGCGCGCAAGACAGGGGATTAGCGCAGTGACTGCTTGCCAAGCGGCAGATTTTGTGTATAATTTGCCGCCTTTACTTTTTGGGCGCGCAAGCGCATTTATTTGGAGAAAACACTATGTTTGCAGTTATCGAAACCGGCGGTAAACAATATAAAGTCAAGCCTGGGCAACGATTACGCGTGGAAACACTGGCTGGCGAAGCCGGCGACAGCATTTCCTTCGATAAGGTTTTATTGATTGCGGCGAGCGAAAGCGACGTAGCGGTCGGTGCACCTTATTTGGCAGGTAAAGCGGTAAGCGCAACGATTGTTGAGCACGGTCGTCACAAGAAGATTAAAATCATCAAATTCCGTCGCCGTAAGCATTCTATGAAGCAACAAGGTCATCGCCAAAACTATACGGAAGTATTGATTGGCGCAATTGACGGCAAAACCGAATAATTTATAGGAGTAGTGAATAATGGCACACAAGAAAGCGGGCGGCTCCAGCCGTAACGGACGCGATTCCAAAGCGAAACGTCTTGGCGTAAAACGTTTTGGCGGCGAATTGGTATCAGCAGGCAGCATTTTGGTTCGCCAACGCGGCACACCTTTTAATGCCGGTGAGAATGTAGGCGTGGGCAAAGACCACACTTTATTCGCTAAAGCAGACGGTCGCGTGGTATTTAGCAAGCGCGGTCCGCACAAACGTCAGTTTGTCAGCATCGAAACGGTTGAAGCCTAATTCGCAACAATCTGCATAAGCCTCGCATTGCGAGGCTTTTTTTATAGGTATTTGAGCTTGTGGCATAATGGCGGGCTTATTGATATACCGTCTGCGGCGGTAATGAGGGAAAAATGAGATTTGTAGATGAGGCTTTGATTTTCGTGCAAGCGGGCAAGGGCGGCAACGGGATTGTGAGCTTTCGGCGTGAGAAATTTATTGAGTTCGGCGGACCTGATGGCGGCGACGGCGGTGATGGCGGCAGTGTGTTTTTGCGCGGCAATGAGGGTGTGAATACTTTGGCGGATTTCCGTTTTAACCGCCGTTTTGAGGCGAAAAACGGTCAGCCCGGCGAGGGGCGTAATAAGAGCGGCAAAAGTGGCGAGGATTTGGTGATTGATGTGCCGGTCGGTACGCAGGTTTATGTAGCGGAAACGGATGAGTTGATCGGCGATATTACCGAGCATGGGCAGGCGCTGTTGGTGGCGCAGGGCGGTTTTCACGGCTTGGGCAATACGCGTTATAAAAGTTCTGTTAATCGCGCGCCGCGCCAATCCAAGCCGGGCTCGGCGGGCGAGGGACGCGAGTTGCGTTTGGAACTGAAATTGCTTGCCGATGTGGGTTTGCTCGGTATGCCGAATGCAGGAAAATCTACTTTGATTTCCGCTGTCTCTTCCGCAAAACCTAAGATTGCCAATTATCCTTTCACGACTTTGCACCCGAATTTGGGTGTAGTACGCGTGGGAATGTTGCAAAGTTTTGTGATGGCGGATATTCCGGGTTTGATTGAGGGGGCGGCGGAAGGCGCGGGTTTAGGACATCAGTTTTTGCGTCATTTGTCGCGTAACCGTTTGTTATTGCATGTTTTGGATTGTTCGCCTTTGAGCGATTCGCAAGACCCAGTGCGGGATTTTCAGCAGGTGGATGCGGAATTGGGGAAATATGACGAGGTGTTTGTCGAGATTCCGCGTTGGCTGGTTTTGAATAAGATGGATACTTTGCCTGCTGAGGAACAGGCGGCGCGCGAGGCGGAGATTGTGGCGGCAATCGGCTGGCAAGGTCCTGTGTATCGCATTTCGGCGGCGACAGGCGAGGGTACGCAGCAATTATGCGCCGATGTGATGCAAAAACTTGAGCAAATGAAGGCGGATGAGGAATTTTTATCATCCAGCGCAATATCGGAGGCGTCTGATGAGTCGTAGTCAATATTTGGCGCATGCCAATCGCTGGGTGGTCAAAATGGGCAGCGCGATGATTACACGCGGCGGAGAAACTTTGGATATGGAGGCTTTGGCGGACTGGGTGGCGCAAATGGCGGCTTTGCACAAAGACGGCAAGCAGTTTGTGGTGGTCAGTTCGGGGGCGATTGCGGTAGGTATGCAGGTTTTAGGCTGGCAGAAGCGTCCGACGGAATTGTCTGAATTGCAAACCGCAGCGGCGGTGGGGCAAATGCGTTTAGCGGGCGCTTGGCAGGAGGCTTTTGCGGCGCATAATATTCGCGTGGCGCAGGTCTTGCTTACGCATGACGATGCCGCCGATCGCCGCCGTTATCTCAATATCCGTTCGGCTTTGCAGACGATGTGCCGCTTAGGGATTGTGCCGATTATTAATGAAAACGATACGGTGTCGTTTGAGGAAATCCGCTTCGGCGATAATGATAATTTAGGCGCGATGGTGGCAAATATTACGACCGCTGGTGCTTATCTGATTCTGACCGATCAGCGCGGTATGTATAACAAAAATCCGCGCGAACATACAGATGCGCAATTTCTTGAGCAAGTGGATCCTAATGATCCGACTTTGCCGGCAATGGCGGGTAAAACCGGTGGCGTTTTGGGTTCCGGCGGTATGTACACGAAAGTCTTGGCGGCACAGAAAGCGGCGCGCAGCGGCACGCATACGGTCTTGGCTTACGGGCGCGAACCGGAAGTAATTCGCCAAGCGGTTGGCGCGGAAAATATCGGCACGCTGTTTCTGGCGCCGGCAGATAGCCAGCAAGCACGCAAGCAATGGCTGGGTAGCCAATTGCAGGTGCAGGGAACGTTGTATTTGGACGACGGTGCGGTGCAGGCATTGACCCAGTCGCATAAGAGTTTGCTGCCGATTGGCGTACGGCGCGTGGAGGGCGAGTTTGCGCGCGGGGAATTGCTGCGCTGCTGCAATATGGCAGGCGAAGAATTGGCGCACGGATTGTCTAATTACAATAGCGAAGATTGCCGTATTCTGTGCGGCAAACACAGTCAGGAAGTCGCGCGCTTATTGGTGCATGGCGAAACCTTGATTCATCGTGATAATTTGGTCTTAGTCTGATGAAAAACCGTATCAATGGAAAATTGACGCAATGATTGGATAGCAGCCGTCGCGGTTATGTGGATTTGCCCGATGGACGCAATGTTTTGGTTAAGCAAGAAAATTTTACTCCGCCGCTTAGTGAGATTCAGCAGGAGTGTTGCTGAGTTTTGAAGTAGAAATGATAGGTGTCATTGTTACTGCGGTGAATGTACGTCCCTACGGCGTCGGCGATTTGAGTTTGTGTGCGGAAGATATGCTGACGGAGCGCTTGGGGGTTTTTGGTGAAATCATCGCATGGGATCCGAAAAACCGCAGCGGAACAGTGTGGGTGGATTCTTGTCAAACCGAAGTGGCGTTTGATCGCGAAGCTTGGCAATCCGCAGCTGCTCCGCGTTTGAATCAGCGCGTATTAATCAAAGCAGAAAAACAACAAGATCAGTGGCAGGCGCAGTGGTTGCGCGACCCTGAGCAAGCGATTGTCGAAAAGAAATCGCCGCCTTATATTTTGTATGCACTGATTTTTGTGTCTGTACTTATTCTGTCGGTGCTCGTTTATTATTGGTTTAAATAAGAAAAATCCTGCATATAAATTCGCTTGATGCGTATCAATGAGCATATTGAACAAATGCGCTATGCTGCTGACATTATTTTACGGGGAATGAATCATGAATAAGTTTCTGAATGAATTGTCAAATAGAGCGATTTTTAATCTCGGTTTCCGGATTTTTTTTGCCAGCGGCGCATTTTATGCGGCATTAAGTATGGCGCTGTGGATTTTTATCTACCGCAGCGCTGATCTAAGCGCCTATGTGCGCATTTTGCCGCAATATTGGCACGGGCATGAAATGGTTTTCGGCTATGCTATGGCGATTGTGGCGGGTTTTCTCTTAACGGCGGTCGGCAATTGGACCGGTCTGGCAATGCCTTCAGGAAAATCATTGTGTCTAATGTGGATGCCGTGGTTGGCGGCGCGCGCGATTTTTATTGTCTTTCCGCAAGGTTTATGGTTAGCGGTGTTATTAGATACGCTCTTTACGCTGATGTTGCTCTGGGGTATCGGTAAGCCGATTCTTGAAGTAAAACAATGGCGGCAAATGGGAATTTTGTCGAAAATCGTCTTGATGATTCTAGCGAATATGCTGTGTCTGGCGGCAGCGTTCGGTTGGCATATCGGTTGGTATTACGGTTTATATTTGGGCGTTTTCGTTATTATCGGTTTGGTGCTGACGATTGGGCGCCGCGTTACGCCTTTCTTCATTAAAAATGGCGCGGGCTATCCTTTTGAGCCGCGCAATAGTGCATGGATAGATCGTATCAGCTTGGCGGGATTTGTTGCCTTCTTTATTTTTGAAATCTGTACACCATGGAAAGCGGCGGCAAGCGTATGCGCATTGATTTCCGCTTTGGCACAAACATGGCGCTTGCAAGGCTGGCATACGCAAGGCATCTGGAAGCGTCCTTTATTGTGGAGTATGTTTATTTCGATGGGGTTAATCGTGCTCGGGCAATTCCTGTATTTCCTCCGTCTGTTTGTGCCGCGAATTACAGATTCGCTTGCCATGCACATGATGGCGGTAGGCGGTATCGGTCTGCTGACGCTTTCTATGATGGCGCGCGTTAGTCTTGGTCATTCAGGGCGCAATATCCATCAGCCGTCTAAAACCGTCCCTTGGGCATTGGGATTATTGGTGGCTGCAACTATTTTCCGTGCTTTGCTTCCATTAATCGCACCGCAGCAAATGCTGGTGTGGATTGTGCATGCGCAAGTGCTGTGGGTAATTGCCTTTTTGATGTTGGTCATAAGCTATTTTTCTATTTGGTCAACGCCTAGAATCGATGGTCGCCCCGGATAAATAGGGCTCAGAGCGTGTCGTTTAGGGCAAATTGAGCGGTTTTTTGACGTATCAGACAAAAAACCGCTTAATTTTTTAGGGCGCTAGAAGTAAAAATCTCAAAAATAAACTCTCTTAAAAACAGTCTGATGAGAAGAAAGTTTGGAATAAAAGTATTTGGCGCTTGCAAAGGAGGATGTTGAATGTATAATGCGCACCTCTCGAGACGTAGACGAGCTGATGAGTTGAAAG
>NZ_JBXGGR010000022.1:0-12080 GCF_056855035.1 Suttonella sp. | reverse complement strand
TTGTCTGCCATCTTTTTTGACCTGTTTTGAGCCACAGAAAAAGCATTTTTTGTGTTCAAAGCTTTTGACCTCGCTAAAAGCCTTACAGAATAAGGCTTTTCAAACTTTTTAGCACCTAAAATGTCCCTTTGCCCGCTTTTTGAGTAACAACAGATGTTGTCGCTCACAGATGATTGACAAGAATCTTTGTCAATCATTTTTCATCATTTTTGATTAACAAACTTGTTTGTCTATAGTCAAAGAATTGAAAAAGTATTACGGTGTCGGGTCGCCTGGCCGTAGGGTCTTGTTCCCTCTGCGGCTCGCCGCCTTGTACTACTTTTTCACTTCTCCGAACATAACCAATTGAAAAACAATTAATTTTTCTATTAATTGACTATACAAGCAGCACTAAGCGGAAGCCATTTTCTTCACCCTGAAATCTTAACGCTGCCGCTCACCGGGCGGACGCAGCAGGTTTGGATTTGCTCCTACCGCGCTTTGACTTCCGCTTTGCTCAACCAACCTAGTCAATAGGCAAAGGCGGTTTGCGTGATGTCCACGCCGCTATGATTGCCGTAGCTGATGCCGCCCGAGGGACGGGCATTGATTTCCAAAATATGCTGCCTGCCTTGCGCATCGCCTTTGCTTTGTACGCTGACAATACCGTCGCAGCCGATGGCGGCAATGACGGCTTCGACTAAAGGCAAGATGCTTTCGTCGGCGCCGATATGCTGCACGCTGCCTTCTTTGTAGCGGCTAATCGCCAACAGGCTTTCGCCGCGCTCGCACAGTACGTCAATCGAGTATTCGCGCTCTGGAAGATAGGGCATGAGCAGCATGGGGATGGGGCGGTTTTGCACCATGAGGCTATCTCGATAGGCTTGAATGAATTGCGGTAGATGAATTTTCTTCGCTTCCGTATGATAAAGATGGTTAAAGCTGTCCCAAGTCTCATCGCCGCTATCAAGCCGCCAAAAGCCTTGTGCGAAAATACCGGAAACGGGTTTTACGCATAGGGCTTGCTGTCCGTATTGCGCTAGTAGTTCTTGCAATTCTTCTATGTTATGGAATACCCAGCCGCCGGCGACCGGAATATTGCGCGCTTGGCAGAAGGCGGCAAAAGCGGCTTTATTGTTCATCAGATGTAGACTGTCTTCATTCTACGCGCCTGTGAATAGATGAATGCCGGCTTGGGCAAATGCCGCACGCTGTGCTTCATAGGATTTGCCGTTGCGTCCGCTGAGTAATACGCGCGTTTGATGCCGCCGGGCTTGTTGCAGAACAAAATCGATGCGCTCGGCTTCAGCTTCCGGTTCTTGGTAGGCAATATCCGCCATGTCGGTGATTTCAGGGCGATGATGACGGTGCGAGGCGATAATCTTCAGCGCTTGCGGCGCATGGCTGTTCAGGGCTTGCAGACTGGCAAGCATGTCGCGTTGGCTGGATTGCCCTTCGGCAAGCCAAATGCTGAGCGGATGTTGCCTCATTACATTTTCCCGTCCACATCCGGAATGCTGTCTTCTGCTTTTTGATGTTTGAGTACGGCGGGCGGTTCGGCGTTTTCAGGCGTTTCAATACGCGGTTGCCCGGCTTCGATTTCGGCTTCGCTTTTGCGCATTTGCGCCTGTTCGCGCACGATGCGCAGCGGCGGCGCGCTGCCGTCTTTCATTTCGCCCCAGTAAATGGTGCGGTGCGGATAAGGCATTTCAATGCCGGCTTTGTCGAAATAGAGTTTGACTAAACGATTATAGGCGCGCCCGATGACCCATTGTTCGCCCGGCAGGGTTTTGATGCGCACACGGATATTGACCGAGCTTTCCGCTAACTCACTCACCCCCAGAATATTAATCGGCTCCAAGATGCTGCGTTTATGTTCGCCTTTTGCCAGTTCATCAAAGGCGGCTTTAAGCACTTCGCAGGCATAATCGATGTCTTCATTGTAGGCAATGCCGTAATCATTGACATGGAAGGAATAGCCGCGCGTGTAATTCGACACGGTGGTCACGCTAGAAAAGGGAATGAGATGATAAACGCCCTGCGAATCGCGCAGGGACACGGAGCGGATGGAGATTTTTTCCGCCGTACCGGAAATATTATTGACCATGATGAAATCGCCGGCGTTCATGGCATTTTCGATTTGGATAAAGATGCCGGTAATCACGTCTTTAACCAAAGTCTGCGCGCCAAAGCCCACCGCCAGACCCAAGACCCCCGCACCGGCAATCAAAGGTCCGATATTGATGCCGATTTGCGATAAAACCATCATCAGGCTAATCGCAAAAAAGAACAAAGCCAAGGCATTGCGCAGCAGCGACAAGAGGGTTTGCTCACGAGCCGAAGGCGCGCCGCGTCCCGTATTCGGGCTGAGGCGGTGTTCGATAAAGGCGGAACAGACAATCCACAGCAGCAGCATGAATAATAAAATCAAGACCACACCCAGCCATTTGTCCACAAAAATCCGCCCCGCATCAGAAGCCAACCAAGCATCGAAGGCAATCAAATTCCATGCGCCCAATACGCTCAGCACAGCCACCGCAAAGACCACCGTCCGCGCAATCCGCAAAATCAGCGGCACAAAGGCATTTATCTGCCGCTCAATGCCCGGCAAACTGCGCTGAATATGCTGCGGCAAGCGAATGCCGCGCTTCATGTAAATCGTCATTAAATTGGCAATCAAGCCGCAGCCGCCGACAATCAGCAGGGTTTTCAGCGTGCCTTGCAGCACAAAGGGCAGAGATTTTTCCGCACGCAGCAGCGTCACCACCAAAAGCATCACAAAATATGCCACCGCTAGCCAATGCCAGAGATAAGCCAAGAGGCGGATGAAAAAGGCGGTAATCGAAAACTCCACCCGCTCGCTGCTTTTAATCAAGCCTGAGCGCACATTTTTACGCTGCGAAATCACCACCCAGATGCCGTATAAAAACGCGGCAATCGCGATAATGGTGGAAGAAAGCTGGGCGAGATTGTAGCTCAAATGCGCTTCAATCAAGGGAATGCCGACCAAATAGCCATAGCCTAGCAAATTCAGCAAGGTTGCAATCCAGTGATACCAAAAACGCACTGTTTGATTCTCCGCCGACAGCAAACGCAGTCCGGCAAAACGGTGCGTAAAAATTACACGGATGCCGATTTTCAGCAATTCGATAATCACAAAAGCATTCATAAACAAGGCCGCCTGCATCGACAAACGCCCCGTTTCGCCCACCGCATACAAAGCAATCGCATTGCCCGCCGCATAAGTGATTAAAAGCAGCAAACCGTCGCCCAAAATAACCGCGCCGATTGCGAGCAATTTGCGCACCAAGAGCTGCGACCATTCGCTGCGCAAAGCCCAGTCATTGAGTTTGCGCCGCAAGCCCCGCGTCAGATTGCGCAAACCATGGTAAATGCACAGCACCGAGACAATCACAATCCCCACATTGCGCAAAGCCGCGCTGAAAGCCGACCAATCCAAATTGCTCAAACGATAATCGCGTCCGCTGAAAATATCGCGGAAGCCTTCCCAGCTGCGCTTGACGCGGGCGCCCATTTGTCCGGCCAATTCGCCCGTGTAATCGGCAATGCGGCTGGGCAGACTCGCCGCCTTGCTCAAAGCCGCACGCGTGTTTTCGGTCACTTTAACCAAGGCTTCGGCTTCGGCAGTAGCCGCCTCGCTGCTTTGTTCGTCCGCGCTTTGTTCGGCATCTGCTGAGGGAGCCGGTTCCGCCTCATCGCCTTTCGGCTCATTTTCCGCCGTTTGCGCAACATCCTCTGTCTGTATCTCTTCTTTGGCAACCGCCCTTAATTGCTTGATTAATTCCTCGCGCTGCTGAGGATTTTCCAAGACATCCGCCAATACAGACAGGGCTTCTTTATTGTCAGCGGCAGCGGTTTGCGCCCAAGCAGGATTGAGCATGAATAAGGAGAGTGCACAAAGGCAAAAAGCGGTAATAAATCGCATAAGAATAAAAGGTTTTTGAAAAGATGAGCAGTATAACAAGCCCGCAGGCATAAAAAAACGCGCCGAAGCGCATTTTTGCCGAGAGATTAGAGTTTAATCCTGACCGCGCCTTGCGGCACGGGGGCTTCAGCGGCAGAAGGCTGCTGCGTCTGCACTGGCATTGCGCTTTGCTCTGTCGGCGCAAGCGATTGAACGGGGTCGATAATCGGCGTGGCGCTCTCGCCTTCGGCGACCGGCATTTGCACGCCGTATTCCTGCAAGCCGCCGCCCATGGCGGTGTATAAATTCACCATGTTTTGCAGCAGGCTGAGTTGCACCGCCAAGAGTCCCTGTTGGGCGGTGAAATTGGTGCGTTCGGCATCAATCAAGGTCAGTCCGTCGGTGACGCCGGCTTCAAAACGCATTCTTTCCAAGCGCAGCACCTCGTTTTGCGCTTTGACCGCACGTTGGGTGGCGGCAAATTGCTTGGCGTAGGTTTCGCGCGCCACCAAGGTATCGGCGACTTCTTGGAATGCCGTTTTCACGGCGGATTGATAGCTTTCCACCGCCATTTGCCGACTGATTTCGCTGATGCGCACATTGGCATTGAGTTGCCCGCGGTTAAAAATCGGCAGACTAATTGCCGACCCGATGCTCCACACGCTGTTCGGCCCTTGCAGCAGCTGATTGAGTTCCGCAGAGGCGTAGCCGGCACTGCCTGTAAGGCTGATGACGGGGAATAATGCCGCGCGCGCCGCGCCAATATTGGCATTGGCGGCTTTGAGGGCGAATTCGGCTTGGCGTACGTCGGGGCGTTGCTGCAAGACGGCGGACGGGATGCCTGCCGGCATTTGCACGGCGGCAAATTGCGCCGACAAATCATTGGCTGCCGGCAATTGCAGGCGTTCCAAAGGTTGGGCGACAAGCAGGCTTAAGGCATTGAGGGCTTGCTGATAGTTGCGCTGGTAGCCGTAGTAGTCGGCGCGCGCGCTTTCAATCGCGTTTTCATAGCTGTGCAGGGTAACGCCTGTAATCAAGCCGACGTCAAATTGCATTTTGGCGAGTTTGGCGGTTTCTTCGCGTGCCGCCAATACTTGCTCCGACAAGTCCATCAAGGCTTTGCTGATGCGCGCGCCGTAATAGGCTTGCGCCACGGCTTTGATGATGGACAATTGCGCCGCATCGCGGGCTTCCCGAGTTTGCAAATATTGCTGCAAGGCGGCTTCCGATAGGGCGCGGACGCGTCCGAAGAAATCCAGTTCAAAGCTGTTGATGCCGATGCCGGCGCGGAAGCTGTCGGCATAGACTTCTTGTCCTGTCGGCGATGCGCCCGAACCTGTGCGGCTGCGGTTGGCAGTGCCGCTGATGCCGACCACCGGCAGGCGGTTGGCTTCGGCGATGCCGTATTGTTCCGCCGCCAATTGCACGTTCAAGGCGGCTTTGCGCAAATCATGGTTTTGCGCCAAAGCGGTTTCGATTAAGGATTGCAATTGCGCGTCTTGAAAGAATTCGCGCCAGCCTAGGGCCTGCACGTTTTCTCCGCCATGTTCTTCAATCGACAGTTGCATCCAAGCCGAAGCCAGATCGACTTCGGGCTGTTCATAGGCGGGAATAAATGAGCAGGCGCTCAGAAAGACCGCCAGAGGCAGGGTTTTTAATAAGCTGTTCATGCTGTTTGTCCTTTGTTTACATCAAGCGCCGCTTTGGCATATTTGTCTTTCACATCATGACCACCGCCAAAGACTTTGCGCACCACCACATAATAAATCGGCACGAGGAAGACGGCGAGAACGGTGCCGATCAACATGCCCCATAATACGCTTGTACCGATGGCGCGTTGGCTGGCGGAGCTGGCGCCGCTGGCGAAATACAGCGGTACGACGCCGGCAATAAAGGCGAAAGAGGTCATGATAATCGGGCGGAAACGCAATGCTGCTGCCGACATCGCCGCGCGGACTTTGGTCATGCCCTGCAATTGCAGGTCTTTGGCGAACTCGATAATCAGAATCGCGTTTTTCGCCGACAGTCCCATCACGGTAATCATACCGATTTTGAAGTAAATGTCGTTTTCATAGCCGCGGAAATAGTTACCTACCGCCACGCCTAAAATCCCCAAGGGAATCACGAGCAATACCGCAAAAGGCACCGACCAGCTTTCATACAATGCCGCCAAGCAGAGGAAGACCGCCAGCGCCGAGAAGGCATAGATAAAGAGCTCGGAATTACCCGCGCGCACTTCTTCTAAAGACTGCCCCGTCCATTCTACCGCAAAGCCGGGCGGCAATTTCTGCGCCAAGGCTAGAACTTCCGCCATCGCCTCGCCCGTCGATTTGCCGGGAGCGGCACCGCCTTCAATCGCCATAGCGCTGAAGCCGTTATAGCGGGTCATTTGCTCGGCGGCAGTAATCCAATGCAAGCTGGCGACGCTGGACAGCGGCACGAGTTTGCCGGTGCTGCTCGGCACGGTAAGCGCCAAAATATCTTCCGGCTGCATCCGCGATTTGGCTTCCGCCATCACATAGACGCGCTGCATACGTCCCTGATTCGGGAAATCATTCACATAATTCGAGCCAAGCGCATTGCCCAAAGTGCTGGCAATGGCAGAGAGCGGCACGCCTTGTGCGAAAGCGGCGTCGCGGTCAATATCGATGCGCAATTGCGGCGCATCCGCCAAACCGCTGGGACGCACGTTCGCCAAGACTTCGCTTTGTGCCGCCATACCCAGCATTTGATTGCGCGCGGCAAGCAGAGCGGCATGTCCTTGGTTGTTGCGGTCCTGCAAATACATGCTGAAACCTGAAGACACGCCCATGCTCGGAATCGCCGGCGGCGTCAGAGCAAAAATAAAGGCTTCGTTGATTTGCTGGAACATGCCGTTGAATTTGCCAGACAAAGACATGGCATCTTCTCCTGCACCGGTACGCTCGCTCCAATCTTTCAGCGTCATAAAGCTCAGCGCCATATTCTGCCCCTGCCCCGAAAAGCTAAAGCCCAATACGGACACCATATTTTTTACCGCCGGATCGCTTCTGACCATGCCCTCGGCTTTTTCCAACATGGCGCGCGCGCGTTCCTGCGTCGCCCCCGAAGGCAATTGATAAGTTGCCAAGACGTTGCCTTGGTCTTCGGTCGGCAGGAAAGAAGTCTGAATCATACGGAAAAGGAACAAAGCCCCTGCGGTAATGCCCACAAAGACCAGCATCATGAAATAACTGACGCGAATCATCTTGCCCACACTGGCCTGATAGGCACGGGTAATCTTTTTGAACACGCGGTTAAACCAGCCGAAAAAGCCTTTTTTCTCATGATGATCTTCGCGCGCCGGTTTGAGCAGGGTAGCGCAAAGCGCAGGCGTCAAAGACAATGCCATGAAAGCCGAGAAGCCGATCGATGCCGCCATAACCAAAGAGAACTGGCGGTAAATCGCGCCCTGCGCACCGGTCAAAAACGCCATCGGAATAAAGACCGAGACCAATACCAAGGTAATGCCGATAACCGCGCCGGTGATTTGCGTCATGCCCTTATGCGCGGCTTGATAAGGCGTCAAGCCCTCTTCCACCATCAGACGCTCGACGTTTTCCACCACCACAATCGCATCGTCCACCACAATCCCGATAACCAGCACCATCGCAAACATCGTCAGCACGTTAATCGACAGCCCCAGCGGATACATCAATGCCACCGCGCCCAAAAGCGAAATCGGCACCACAATCGTCGGGATAATCGTATAGCGGATATTCCGCAAGAACAGATACATCACGACAAATACCAAGCCCACCGCCTCAAGCAGTGTGTAGAACACTTTTTTCAAAGACAGATTGATAAACAAAGAGGTGTCGTAAGGAATATCCCAAGCAATGCCTTCGGGGAAATACTGCGCCATCGTCTCCATTTTCTGACGGATTTCCTTGGCTGCCGCCACCGCATTACCGCTGGAAGTCAGCCGCACACCGATACCGACTGCCGGCTGACCGTTCAAACGCGCGGCAATGGAGTAGGACTGATTGCCGATTTCCACCGTCGCCACGTCTTTAATCCGCACCGCAGCGCCGCTGCCCTCGTATTTCACTACGATGTTTTCAAAAGCATCGACATCTTCCAATTGCCCGAAAACGTTAATCGCGGCGGTAAACTGCTGTCCTTCCACCGCCGGCAAAGCACCCAAACTGCCGGCGCTGATTTGCACGTTTTGCGAAGCAATCGCGGCGGACACATCGGCAAAAGACAAGCCGTAATTTTTCAGTTTTTGCGGATCAACCCATACGCGCATCGCCTGCTCGGAGCCGAAAACCTGCACGCTGCCCACACCCTCAGTACGCTGCAAATCGGGCTTGACCGTGCGCACCGCATAATCGGAAATTTCTTTAATGTCTTTATTGCTGCCTTCTTCGGCGAACAACATGGCAAAAAGCAAGAAAGAAGAACCGCTGGTTTCGACCGTAATCCCCGTATTGCGCACCGACTGCGGCAAACGCGCCTCGACCTGCGAGAGCTTGTTCTGCACATCGACCTGCGCCAAATCCTCATTCGTGCCGGATTTAAAGGTCAGGGCAATCGAGCCGGCGCCGCTGGAATAGGCCTGCGAAACCATATAATCTAAGCCTTCCACGCCGTTCATCTGCTCTTCGATGATGGAAATTACCGAATCCTGAATCGTCTGCGCACTTGCTCCCGTATAAACGAAAGAAATATTAATCGTAGGCGCGGAAACGCTGGGATACTGCTCAATCGGCAATTTAGTGGCGGAAAATAGTCCCGCCAACATGATAAAAATCGCTAACACCCAAGCAAAAATAGGGCGGTCAATAAAAAATCTAGCCATGATTAATCCTTGCTTACTCTTTGCCTTGCTCAGCGCTTAAATCGCGCGCCTTAGGCAAACTGCCACCGGAAGCCGCTTGCGCAGCAGGTTCGCCAGCTTCAGCCGCTTGGGTATTCTCTGTGGGTGCAGGCGCTGATTCTTGCTGCTTGTCGGCACTGCCCCATTCGCGGGTTTGCACGCTTTTCGCACCCATCATCAATTTCGCCTGACCTTCGACAATCACTTTCATGCCGCTTTCCAAGCCCTCGCTGACAATCCAACTGCTGCCCTGCTGTCCTGCAATCTTGATGGGCTGCGGACGGAAACTGCCGTCTTCATTGACAATTAGCACGGTATCGGTCGCACCGCGTGTCACTGCCTGCTGCGGCAGCAAATAGGCATTATTCATGCTCGACTGCGGCACGCTGACGCGCACATACAGTCCCGGCAGCAAATCGCCCTCGGGATTGGGCACTTCCGCACGAATACTGATTTCGCCCGTGTTTTGATCCACCGTCTGATTGACGAACAGCAAACGCCCTTTATGCGCATAAGTGCTGCCGTCTTCCAGCAAAATCTCGATTTCGTTCGTACCGCCGGCCTGTACCGCGCCGCTTTGCAGATTGCGGCGCAAATTCATCAGAGTACCGGCGGATTGCGTAATATTTACATACAAAGGATTTAACTGGCGTACTTCCGCCATTTGGCTTTGCGAAGCCACCACATAAGCGCCTTCTGTTACCGCCGAACGTCCGATAACGCCGCTAATCGGCGATTTGATTTCCGTATAGCTCAAATTGATTTGCGCACTCTCGATATTGGCCTGCGCGGCGGCAATACCGGCTTGTGCGGCGGCAATATTGCTTTCCTGCACCTGCAAATTGGCTTTCGCCTCGTCATAAGTCTGCCGCGATACCGCATTAGCTTTTACCAAAGGCGCATAGCGGTTGACCGTGGCGCGATACAGATCGCGGCTTGCCTGCGCCTGCCCCAAAGCCGCTTTCGCCTGACCCAAGCCCGCTTTCGCCGTATTCAAAGCCGCGTCAAAGGTGCCGCTGTCCAAGCGGTACAACACCTCGCCGGCGCGCACAAAAGCCCCCTCTTGGAACAAACGCTCCTGCACAATACCGCTGACGCGCGGCACAATGACCGCCTCGCGCGAGGCTTCCAAACGTGCGGGCAGATTCTCCGTCAGCACCACCGTTTGCGGCGCCACTGTCAACACATCCACCATCGGCGGAGGCGGTGCGCCCTGCGCCTGTGCTAGAGCCTGCGTTGAATTCAGCGCCAACATAATGCTTAAAGCCAATACCGCAATAGACGGCTTCTGCCCGTATCTCATAAACTTCCCCTAAGAAAACAATCAAGTAAAAAAGAAAATTCCGCAGCCGGCGGAGAAACGGCGACTATTATACATTCATTCTTGTATGTTAGTATGGTTTTTTTCTGATAACTCCCTATAATGCGCTAAAATTTTTAGGAACCCCATGCGCCGTACCAAAGCCGAAGCCGAGCAAACCCGCCAAGACATCTTACATGCCGCCCTGCAACTTTTTGACGAGCAGGGCTATGCCGCCACCACGCTTGTGCAAATCGCCAAGCAAGTCGGCTTAACAAGAGGAGCAATCTACTGGCATTTCAAAGACAAAAGCGACATTCTGCGCGCCTTAGGCGAATATTATCTGCAACCGCATATCCAAAAAATGGCGCAAGCCCTGCACCATGAAAACAGCTGGCAGGAAAGCTGCGAAACCCTCATCGTGCTTTTCAGCCATTTTCACGACCCGCAACGCCTGCGTTTGGTGCATCTCTGCCATACCCAACGCGGCATTGTCGCGGAAAACAGCGACATCCACCAAATGATGCAGCACTACGGCAACATTTGGGAAAAGCAACTGCGCGAACTCATCGAGCGCGCCTGCGCCAAAGCGGAAATCCCCGACAATACCAATCAAGCCCTAGCCCTTATTCAAATCGGCTGCACCCTTTCGGGGCTGATTGACCTATTCGTCAAACCCCTTGCCATCACACCGCAGGAAATCAGCCGCTACGCCCCGCATATCCTGCGCCAAACCTTTGCCAACATCGCCGCCGGACAATGCTGCGAGACGCGCCTATGAAAATCTTGCGCCGCTGCCTGCTCGTCCTCGTCTTCATCCTGTTCGGTATCTGGCTCGTCTCGCCGCCGCTTGCCGGCATCTTCATCGAAAAACGCATCGCCGCGGAATTGCCCGCATGGCAGCAGCAACTTGCCCGCCAAGGCATCGAGCTACAGCTGCACAGTTACCAACGCGGCTACTGGCAATCGCAAGCCCTGTGGCAGATTTCGCAGCACGGACAATCGCTAAGCCACATCCGCATGTACATTCGCCACGGCACACTCTCCAGCGCCGGCGCCAACCTCATCGATCTCGACTGGCAGCATGAAGCCCTGCCCGAAGACCTCATCCGCCAGCCTGTGCAGGGACACATCCGCATCAACCTGCAAGCGCAGCTGATTGCCGATATCCACAGCCAAGCAGGGCAGCAGTCCAGCAGCGCTGTATTGCGCCTGTCTGTGCTCCAGCCGCAAGAAGCGTATCTGCAAGCCGAAAACCTTATGATGCGCGGCGAACTGCCGCCGCTGCGCCTAAATGCGCATCTGCACAGCACAAACCGCCAAAGACCAAACAGCGCCCCTGCAAACCTGCCGCCTCCACTGCAAAAACTCATCGCGCAAGACTGGCAACTCGATGCCGACCTTATCCTTTACCCCACCCATCCCCAAGCGGAAATCCAAGCGCGCCTGATTCTGAAAGAACAATTTAACAATGCCTTGCAACTGATTGCCCTGCGCCAACGCGGCAGCCTGATAACCTTGCTGGAAGGCTCCAGCCTCAGCCTGCAACTGCCGCTTGAACATGCAAATCCGCAGGCAGTCCTCGACTTCCTTGCCCGCCCGCCCCTGCTCTTAAAGGGCGCGTTCGAGGAAAAAAATGCCGCTTGGCAGGCGGATTGGCAGGTGCAAAAAGGAAAACTCCATTCCAAAATCCTGTGAAAATATCCTCAGAAAAGTAGAAAAATATAGTCAATTCAGCTCAAATAAAGACACCGTTTTTGTATGTTATAGTCAAAGAAATCAAAAAGAGTTACAAATCCACAGGAAGTAAAAGAATAATTTATCGATGCAATCTAAGCGCCAATCCTTGCGTTTACGTTTAAGCCAAGCCCACATTTTCTCGATTGGGTTCAGATCCGGACTGTATGGCGGTAGCCATAAAATATGATGTCCCGCATCTGCGATAAGCTGTTGGGTATCCTGTCTTTTGTGAAAGCTGGCATTGTCCATAATAATGACGCTGTTTTCAGGCAATTGTGTTAACAGCAATTCTTCTA
>NZ_JBXGGR010000017.1:0-19740 GCF_056855035.1 Suttonella sp. | reverse complement strand
ACAAGTAAGCCAAAATTTCATCACTTACTCAATCTACTAATATCTGCACGACCACAAAATACCCGCACAAACTATCTTATTTTTTGTTAAAGATCTGAAACCAAACTCTTTTTACTAACCAGTCTTTCAACTCATCAGCTCATCTGCGTCTCGAGAGGTGCGCATTATACATTCAACCACACCCTTTGCAAGCTTCAAAGGCTTTTATTCCAAAATTTCTTTACATCATTATGTTTTTTAACGGGTTTATTTTTTGAGTTTTTGCTTAATGCCGCCAAAAATCGCTTCTCGACAAAACAAAGAAAGCTAGGGTCTACCTAGCTTTCTTTGTTTTACTGTATCAATTCATCAGTCTTTACCTAATTTAGGCACATTAGTTTGCTTATCCGTGCTAATCAAGCCGACTTGACGATAAACATGCAATTTTTCGCGGGTATCGCTAATATCTAAATTGCGCATCGTCAATTGCCCGATACGATCCGCCGGTGTAAACGCGGCATTTTCCACTTTCTCCATGGAAAGGCGTTCCGGCGCATAGGTCAGATTAGGCGAATCGGTATTTAAAATAGAATAGTCATTGCCGCGACGCAGTTCTAAAGTGACTTCCCCGCTGACGGCTTTTGCCACCCAATGTTGAGCGGTTTCGCGCAACATCAAGGCTTGCGGATCAAACCAGCGACCTTGATAGAGAAGACGCCCTAGACGCAAACCGTTGATGCGGTATTGCTCGATAGTGTCTTCATTATGAATGCCGCTGACAAGACGCTCATAAGCGATATGCAGCAATGCCATGCCCGGCGCTTCGTAAATACCGCGCGATTTGGCTTCGATGATGCGGTTCTCGATTTGATCACTCATGCCCAATCCGTGTCGTCCGCCGATGCGATTGGCTTCCAGCATTAATTCCACATGATTGGCAAAGGTTTTTCCGTTGATTTCCGTCGGTACGCCCTCTTCAAAGCGGATAGTGACTTCCTCTTTGACTATCGCCACCTCCTCGCGCCAAAATGCCACGCCCATAATCGGCTCGACAATTTTAATGCCGCTGTCCAAATGCTCTAAATCCTTCGCTTCATGCGTCGCGCCGAGCAGATTCGAGTCGGTGGAATAGGCTTTTTCCTTGCTCATTTTGTAACCGAAACCATTGGCAATCAAAAATTCGGACATTTCAGCCCGTCCGCCCAATTCGTCAATAAAACGTTGGTCTAGCCAAGGTTTATAAATTTTCAATTGCGGATTGGCTAATAAGCCGTAGCGGTAGAAACGCTCAATATCATTGCCTTTGTAAGTACTGCCGTCGCCCCAAATATTCACATCGTCTTCTTTCATCGCCGCCACAAGCATCGTGCCGGTTACCGCACGCCCCAAAGGCGTGGTGTTGTAATAAGTCAAACCGCCGGTCGCCACATGAAAGGCATTGCATTGAATGGCGGCAATCCCTTCATGCACCAATTGCGCGCGGCAATCGATCAAACGCGCCAATTTGGCACCGTACTCTAAGGCTTTGCGCGGAATAGCCTCGTAATCTTCTTCATCAGGTTGCGCCAAATTCGCCGTATAAGCATAAGGTTGCGCACCGTTTTTTTGCATCCATAATAATGCCGCCGAAGTATCTAGACCGCCGGAAAAAGCAATCCCGACTTTTTGTCCTGCGGGCAGATTTTGTAAAATTGTGGCATTTGACATCGCATTCATCTCCAAACATTCCAAAGAATGTAATATTTTATCACGACTAAATCTATTATGATGATATGCGATTCACTTCTTCAGGATTTACGATGAAACTTTACAGTTACGATCATTGCCCGTTTTGCGTGCGTGCGCGCATGATATTAGGCTTTCACAATATAGCTTTTGAACACATCATCTTAGCAAATGATGACGAAGAAACGCCGATTCGGCTTATCGGCAAAAAAATGCTGCCCATCCTAGTCAAGGCAGACGGCAGCGCGATGGCGGAAAGCATGGACATTGTCCGCTTTATTGATGCGCAATCAGAACAAGCCCTATTAAAACAAGCCCCGCGCCCTCAAGTGCAGGCATGGCTGGAAAACATCGGCAGATACTACAATCATCTTGTGATGCCGCGCATCACGCGCATCGGCTTAGCGGAATTTGCCAGCAACAGCGCCGTCGCCTATTTTACGCGCAAGAAAACGGAATTCATCGGCGATTTTGCGCAAAATTTAGCCGACAGCGCGCTATATATTGAGAAAGCCGCCGCCGATTTAGCAGCCCTCGATCAACTGCTTGTCAGCCGCGAAGGCATGAACGGCAACATTGACGAAGAAGATTTCTACATCTTCCCTATTTTGCGCTCATTAAGCGTCGTCAAAGACCTTCCCTTCCCCGAGCGCGTACAAAGCTACATGCGAAACATCAGCGAAAAAACAGCTATTCCGCTCTTTTTTGACCGCGCCGTCTAATGAAAACATACAGCCAAAAACTGCTGCTGAAAATTTGCGGCGTACTCGCCCTGATTGCGGGCATCATCGGCTTCGCCCTGCCCGTTATGCCGACCACGCCATTTGTGATTCTCGCCTCATGGTGTTTTGCGCGCAGTTCGCCGCGTTTTCATCAATACCTATTGAACCATAAACACTTCGGCGAAGCCCTACAGCGCTGGGAAAATCACCGCCAAATCAGCCGCAAGGCAAAATGGCTTTCCAGCAGCATGATGTGCCTATCCATCGTTTCCTGCTCAATTCTCTTAGGCGTGAAATTTTGGTGGATTAGTGCCGGCGTGGCATTGATTTGCGCAGCGGTCATCTATTATTTATGGCAACTACCTGAATACCAATGAAAAAAGCAGCTTAAACAAGCTGCTTTGAATAATGGTCGGGGTGACAGGAATTGAACCTGCGACCCCTTGCACCCCATGCAAGTGCGCTACCAGGCTGCGCTACACCCCGACGAAGAACGGCTATTATATTAGGATAAAAAGAATATGCAAGAAACTTTATGGCTGCCTGCCGATTGGCAAGCGCCCTCAAACCTTATCGCCGGCACCAGCCTCAGCAATTCCCCGCTTTGCGCACAAGGATTTAACCTTGCCCGCCACGTTCAAGACCAGCCCGAACGCGTGGAAAGACACCGCCAAGCACTCGCTCATCACTGTGGCTTAAGCACGCAACGCTGGCTGTGGCTCAATCAAACCCACAGCAATATCGTCGTCAGCGATGAAAATTATCAAACAGGTATTGAAGCCGATGCCGTCATTAGTCGCAGCCCTGATGCCGTGGCAGTCGTGATGACCGCAGACTGCCTGCCCATATTGCTGTGCAATGCCGCAGGAACGGAAGTTGCCGCGATTCATGCCGGCTGGCCGGGACTGTATAAAGACATCATCCGCAATACCATCATGCAATTTCATAGCCTCACGCAGCAGTGTTACGCATGGATTGGTCCCTGCGCCACACAGGCGCGGTATGAAGTCGATGAAGCTTTTTATGCGCGTTTTGTGGAGAAAAATCCCGATTTTGCCGCCTATTTCCGCGCCAATCGAAAAGGACATTATCTTGCCGATTTACCCGCAATCGCCCGACATCAATTAAGCGAACAGGGCATTGCCGCCGAGAATATCAGCGGCGGTGAGTTATGCAGCATCGGCGATGCGCGCTTTTTCTCATACCGCCGCGATGCCAGTGCCGCCGGACGCATGGCAAGTTTTATCGCGCCCATAAAAAAGCCCGTCTAAAACGGGCTATGCTTTAATCATTCAAAAAACTTTTCAGCAATTCCGAGCGGTTGGGATGGCGCAATTTGCGCAAAGCCTTCGCCTCAATCTGACGGATACGCTCGCGCGTAACGTCAAACTGCCGTCCCACTTCTTCCAAAGTATGGTCGGTATTCATATCGATGCCGAAACGCATGCGCAGCACCCGCTCTTCGCGCGGCGTCAGCGATGCCAGCACTTCATTAGTGGCTTCCGACAAACCGCGCGTGGTCGCCGCTTCCAAAGGCGACATAACATTGCCGTCTTCGATAAAATCGCCTAAATGCGAATCTTCGTCATCGCCGATCGGAGTTTCCATAGAAATCGGTTCTTTGGCAATTTTCAATACCTTGCGGATTTTCTCTTCCGGCATATCCATAGCAATCGCCAATTCTTCGGGCGTTGGGTCACGACCGTTTTTCTGCACCAAATTGCGTGAAATACGGTTCAATTTATTAATAGTTTCAATCATATGCACAGGAATACGAATCGTACGTGCCTGATCGGCAATCGAGCGCGTAATCGCTTGGCGAATCCACCATGTGGCATAAGTGGAAAATTTAAAGCCGCGGCGGTATTCGAATTTATCCACCGCTTTCATCAAACCGATATTTCCTTCCTGAATCAAATCAAGGAATTGCAAACCGCGATTGGTATATTTTTTCGCAATTGAGATGACCAGACGCAAATTCGCCGCCACCATTTCTTCTTTGGCTTTTTTCGCCTGCTCTTTGCCCACAGACAATTGGCGGTAAATATCTTTGATATGCATCGCCGTCATGCCGTATTGCTTTTCAAATTCTAGGAATTTTTCCTGCTCCGCCTGCACATCGGCAATCATATCCTTCAATCTTTCCGCATATTTGCGGCGGTGCTTGCTCTGCTCAACCACCCATTGTAAATCCGTCTCATGACCGGGAAATTCCGTCACATAATCCTTGCGCGGCATACCCGCTTTATCAATCACCAAATGCATCAAACGCCGCTCGATTTCGCGAATCGCCTCAACCGGTTCGGCCAATCTTGCTTCCATCAAATCAAAAGTGCGTTGCGGGAAAGAAAAAGCACACATATAGAGTTTAATCTCCTCATGCATTTTCTGCGTTTTCTTCGCGCTTAAGCCCTGCCCTTTTTTCAAAGCGGCTTGGAATTTTTTAAAGAATTCGGCTAATTCCAATAATTTTTCGCGCGCTTCTTCCAAATTATTGTCATTATTTACCGCAGGCGCAGCGCCTTCGCTGTCCTCATCTTCTTCATCGCCGTCCATACGGCTGATGCTTTCGTCATCTTCATCAAAATCGGCATCGCCTTCTTCCGCCGCCAATTCATCGCTATTATTTTCCGCATAAGGATCGCCATAACCGTTGACCAAATCGCCCAAACGCGCTTCACCGCTTTCTGTTTTTTGGAATTCTTCAATGAGCGCGGCAATGGCGGGAGGGAAATCCGCCAAGGTTTGCTGCACCGCGCTTAAGCCGCTTTCAATTCGCTTGGCGATCGCAATCTCGCCTTCGCGCGTCAGCAAATCGACCGCGCCCATCTCACGCATATACATGCGCACAGGGTCTGTCGTGCGCCCGATTTCATTATCGCTGAGCAATACATTATTGGCGAGCTCTTCTTCGTCTTCGCCGCTGACCACATCGCCTTCTTCGGGCGGCGCTTCCACGACGTCAATGCCCATTTCCGCCAACAGCGCCACGATTTCTTCAAACTTATCGCCCTCTGCCGCGCCTTCCGGCAAGGTTTCGTTTATCTCTTCGTAAGTCAAAAATCCTTGTTCGCGACCTCGTTCGATGAGTTCTTTCACCTCATCTTGAAAATCTTCATCTTCTTGTGTACGCACAAAAACACTCATTAGAACTCCCTCAACAAATCAACAGGCACAAACCGCTATATGCTGCTACATGCCCAATTTTTCAAGCCGCGCGCGCAACTTTTCTTGCTCTGCCTGCATTTGCGCCACCGCATCCTGCCATTCGCGCTGCAAATCTTGCGCCGACAAGGCCTGCAGATTCAAGCGCGCCTGCGAAACCTGATCCAAGACCTGCCAATCCTGCAAACAATCGCGCAACATTTCCTCATCCGCACCCGCTCGCGCCAAATAACACAACTGCGCCAAATGCGGCATTTTCTGCGTCATGATTTCAATCGCCTGTACAGACAATGCCGTATGCAGGCGCGGAAACTGCCACAAAATCGCCAGCAAGCGCCATTCGCCTTTTTGCGGCAAACCCGACTGCTGCACGGCAGCACGGTGGGAGGCGCGCAGAGACGGTATGCCCTGCGACTGCGCCGCTGCGCTTTGTTCCACATGCACAGGCACCGATAATGCCGCCTGCAACTCCTGCTGCAAAATTTCCCGATAACCGCCGCTGGGCAGCAAACCCAGCCATTGCGCCGCCGAAGCCGCTCTTTGCGCACGCTCTTCCACCGTCAATTGCCGCTCGTCAGCGCCTAAAATCTGTTGCAGAAACTGCGACGGCGTCAAGCTGGCATCCATCGCCTGATGAAAAGCCTCTTTTCCCTCGCGGCTCAGCAAAGAATCGGGATCTTCGCCTGCCGGCATAAACATAAACCGCCATTCGTGCTGCTCGTCATAAGCGGCGAAAATCGCCTGCAAAGCCTTCTGCGCGGCAGTTTGCCCTGCTAAATCGCCGTCAAAGCACACATAAATTTTATTCGCCCGCTTTTTTAATTGCTGCACATGCGTCTCGCCGAAAGCCGTGCCTAATGCGGCGACCGCATTCTCAAAACCGAACTGCGCCAGCTTGACCACATCCATATAGCCTTCTGTAACAATCAAAGTCTTGGCTTTTACCTGCATCGCATGATGCAGACCATATAATTCATGACGCTTGTTAAACCAAGACGAATCGCCGGAATTCAGATATTTCGGCTGCGCATCGCCCATCGCCCTTGCGCCGAAAGCAATCACCTGTCCCCTTGCATTATGAATGGGAAACATGATGCGATCGCGGAACCAGTCGTAATACTGCCCGTCACGCTCGGCGATTAAGCCCGTTTCTTGCAGCAAATCCAGCGCATAATCCTTTTTCAAATGATGCAGCAAAGCATTATGGCGCGGCGCATAGCCAATCTGATATTTCTGCACCATCACATGCTTGACGCTGCGCGAACGCAAATAGCCTCGTGCAACTTCTGCCTCATCTCGATAAAAGCACTGATGATAAAAATCCGCTGCTTTTTGCAAGGCTTCCAGCCCTAATTCCACACGCGCTTTCTGCTCCATGCGCACTTCATATTGCAGTTGGCTTTCTTCTTCATAGCGCACTTCCATGCCGTTAAAGCGCGCCAGATATTCCACCGCTTCCACAAAAGGCAAATGGTCATAATCCATGACAAAGCGCAAAGCATCGCCGGACGCCTTGCAGCCGAAGCAATAATAAAATTGTTTTTGATGGTCAACGCAAAACGAAGGCGTTTTTTCATTATGGAAAGGACAACAAGCCCAGCTGTTATGACCGCCGGACTTTTTATAAGACAGTTTAGAACCAATCAAAGCAACGATATCGGTTCTTCTATTAATTTCGTCGATAAACGACTTTTCAATGCGCTTCGCCATCGCTGCTCTGGCGTATCAGGCAAAGCCTAGGCTTGCAATTGCTGACGCAAATATTTGCTTACCTCGCCCATATCCGCGCGACCGTGCAACTGCGCTTTTAATTGCGGCATCAATTTTCCCAAAGAAGCGGCTTCGCGCGGCAATCCGCTCTCGCCAATCAGCTTATCGACGACAGCCTGCCATTCGGCTTGACTCATTTGCTGTGGCAGAAAGCCTTGGATGATGACGATTTCCGCTTCTTCTTTTTCTGCCAAATCTTCGCGCCCTGTTTCATGAAATTGGCGCGCCGCCTCTTGGCGTTGTTTTACTTGGCGCACCAATTCATTCAGCGCAACTTCTTCGCTAATCTCAATTTGCTTGTCAATTTCGATTTGCTTCAAAGCGGCGCTTAACATACGCAAAGTCTGCAATGTCAGCTTATCCTTTGCCAACATTGCTTGCTTGGTTGCGGCTTTAAGATTTTCTTGAATCGACATTAGTACAGACGCTCGAAACGACCGCGCTCTTTTTTCAGACGACGTGAATTGCGTTTTACCGCGGCAGCCAATTTGCGCTTACGCTCAAGCGTCGGCTTTTCATAGAATTCACGCGCGCGCACTTCGGCAATCACACCTGCTTTTTCACAAGCGCGTTTAAAACGGCGCAGAGCAACATCAAACGGTTCATTATCACGTACTTTTACACTTGGCATTCGATCCTCGTTGTTTCATTGAATAAAAAAAAGAAGCGCGCATTTTACGCGCAGAACAATCTGATTGCAATTCAATAATCGGAATATTTTTATCTAATCCGCATCGATTCTGCGTGCCTGCCTTGCTTGGGCGGCAAGCTGCACATAATGTGCGGCGCTGTATTTAAAGAAAGCTTTTTCCGCCGCGCTTAATTCGCGCAGACGTTTGGCGGGATTACCCGCGTACAAGCCGCCCGATTGCAAAACCTTATTCGGCGGCACCAATGCGCCCGCCGCCAGCAGCACTTGCGATTCAATTATCGCACCGTCCAGCACAGTAGCATTCATGCCGATTAAGACTTCATTACAAATCGTGCAGCCATGCACCACCGCGCCATGACCGATAATCACATCTTCGCCGATAGTCGTAGCATAGCCCTTCGGCGCATATTCGCTAACATGCGTGGCATGGACTACTGCACCGTCTTGCACATTCGAGCGCGCACCAATCGCAACCGGCATCACATCGCCGCGAATAACCGCCATCGGCCACACGCTGGCTTGCGCGCCCAAAGACACATCGCCGCTGACATAAGCCGCTTCCGCCACCCAAACGCCTTCCGCTATCTGCGGACGTTTTCCGTTTAATTCATAAATCGCCATTAATGCTCCCGCTCGAATCTGACCATACTTTCCACATGTGCGGTTTGGGCAAACATATTTGCCACAAGACCGGCTTTGGCGACAAAGCCCTTCTGCGCCATAATTTGCGCATCGCGCGCCAAAGTCGCGCTGTCGCAAGAAACATAAATCATCCGACGCATTTTGCCCTTATCCATCGCGCGCAATAATTCTGCCGCCCCCGCCCGCGGCGGATCTAAAAACCATAAATCCTGCTGCTGCCATTGTTTCAGGGCTTTTTTACTCGGTTTAAACAAATCCTCGCGCTGCGCCGCCAATCTTTCTTGCACCACATTTTGCGCCGCCACCGCCTGCATCCGCTCCACCATTTCCCGCACACCTTCCACCGCCCGCACCTGCAAACCGCGCTTTGCCATCGGCACGGAAAAATTCCCCAAACCGGCGAAAAAATCCACTACCGATTCCGCCTGCGACTCCGCCACCCATGCCATTGCCTGCGCCACCAATGCCCGATTCACTACAGGATTGACCTGCGTAAAATCCTGCGGCGCAAAAGCAATCCGCACCGACTCGGCGGGCAAATCATAAAACAAACCCTGTGCATCGCCCGCCACGCATTCTGCATTCAGCCATAGCGCCCAATTGCCCTGCTGCCTGCGCTGCCAATCTTCCAGCACATTCAGCGGCAACACTGCATCGCTTTCCAACTGCAAAGCGCAAGCCGCTTCGCCGCGATGCAAAGACAGCGATTTAATTCGCTTGGTCAACAATGCCGCCAATAAATCGCGCACACCGGGAAGCGCCGCAGCCAATTGCTCATCCATAATTAAACAATCCGCCACATCGACTACCTCATGCGAAGCGCGTGCAAAATACCCCAAACGCACCGCATTATCATGATATTGCACTGCCAAACGTGTTCTCGTCCGATAACGCCAAGGCTTTCCCGCAATTGGCGGCAATAACTCCTGCACCGCCGTCTGCCCGATTCTCTGCAATTGCTGAGTGAAAAACCGCTCCTTAGCCCGTACCTGCGCCTCAAAAGCGAAATGCTGCAAAGCACAGCCGCCGCATTGCTCATAATAAGGACACAGCGGTGCGATACGCGCAGGCGATTCCTCGTAAATCCGCCCAACCCTCGCCTCAAGAAAACGCTTTTGCTGCTTCAGCGGCTGATAATCGACCAATTCATCGGGCAAAGCGCCCTCGATAAACACAATCCGCTCCTCATCGCGCGCCACCCCGCGTCCGTAAACATCAATATCCTGTACTCGAACCGCCATCATCACCTCAACAATCCAGCCGAAATTTTACACAAAAGCCCCGTCCCCCACCGCAAAAAAAAGAAAAACCCGCTAAGAATCTATTTTTATTAACAATCCTACATTTATCAAAAACACAACAAATAGACATCGCAGCAAAGTTCGGACACAAGATATAGTAAAAAGCCTCCACAGCAGAGTAACTATTGATAAGCAAAGGATTTTTATATAAAATTCGCTCTTCCTTATGTAAGAGATATTTTTTCTATGAAAACGACAACCACACTCCTCTATGCTTCTTTACTGGCCATGGGTACTTTATATGGCTGCAGCATGGGAAAAACCCCAATGGAAACATGGAAAGAGTTTGCAGACGCCCCACCTACAGAACAAGTGCCGCCCTATTTGGCCGGCGTCATCTTCTACCGCTCGCCTGAAGCCGTACCGGGAGAAGCCGTAAACATCTACGCCAACAACGAATACATCGCTTCTCTCTTACCCGGCTCTTATCAGCAAGTCGCACTCTGCCCTGAAAACCAACTTATCAACGCGGAATTTGCCCAGCAAGACCCCGCCTATGCCCGCAAACACAATCAAGGTACCAGCTACAATCTGGCGCCGGAGCAAATCGTTTTTTTTGAAGTCATACCTAATCAAGCAGAATACGGCGTCAGCGTCCGCCCTGTGGATGCGGAAACAGGCTTGCAAGCCGTGTACGGACAAAAACTCCCGCGCCAAAACCACACCCTGCCGCGCCTAGACCGCAAAGCCACCTGCGAACAAAAAATACTCAAGCAATACACCCTTGAAGCCTCGGCGCTGTTCTATTTTGACAAATACGACTACGCCAACATGCTGCCGCGCGGCAAAGCGGAAATCCAAGCCATCTCGCAAGACATGCAGCAATACATGGATCAAATCACCAACATCGCCGTTATCGGACACACCGACCCCGACGGCACATACGCCTACAACATGAAACTCTCCAGAGACCGTGCCGACACCGTTAAACAAGCCCTGCAATCCAACGGCATTAACGGCAGCCTCATCAGCACGGAAGGACGCGGCAAAAACGAGCTGCTTATTACCGATTGTGCGACCCGCCACCCGAACAACCGCGAATCGCGCCTAGCTTGCAACCAACCGAACCGCCGCGTACAAATCAATGTTTACGGCTCGCAAACCATTATCAACCAATAATTGAAAGGAATTTAACATGAGCATTACCTTACAAACCTTAAAAGCCAACGGCGAAATCGCCAATCCCGCCATCAGCCTGAATGGCGGACAAGCCACCGTCATCAAAGCCCAATCTGGCGAACGCTTCCAGCTGACCGACGACGCTACCGGCTTTGCCCCTGAAAACATCGAAGTCCAGCGCGTCGGCAACGACCTATTCGTCGCCTTTGAAGGACAAACCATCGACCAACCCGGACTCATCATTCAGGACTACTACACCACCGCCGGCAATGCCACCGACAACCTCCTGATCGGCCTGCATGAAAACGGCACTATTTATCCCTATGTGCCTGAAACGGCGCAAGCCAGCGCAGCCATCCACCAATTGGCGGAAGGCGTTGTCGCTACACAAGCCATCGGCGGTGCGGTTGTTGCTAGCGCAGCTGCCATTCCTCTATGGCCCTTAGCACTGATTCCTTTAGCCGGTTTGGCAGCACTGGGCGGCGGTGGCGGCGGCGGAGATGATAAACCCGCTCTGCCTAAAGCATCCATCTCAGGTCTGGAAAAAGTCAATGAAGGTGTCGGCACCGTAGAATACACCGTTGCGCTCGACAAACCTGCCACAGAAGACGTCACCATTAAATACACCATCACGCCTAACGCCCCGACCAGCGTAGATGATTTTGAAAATACGCCTATGACAGGCGAAGTCAAAATTCCTAAAGGCAAAACCACCGCCACCATTCCTGTCGGCATTAAAAATGACGACAAATATGAAGGCGAAGAAAGCTACACCGTTACCATCTCTAATCCCAACAATGCCACGATCGGTAAAGATAGCGTAACCACTACCATCTATGACAATGGCACTACCGATGGAAAAACACCCGGAACAGATCCGGTACCGAGCGATCCGAAAATACCGCATGATAGCGATGACGACCGCCCGACCGTTTCTATTGAGGGACCAAATAATGTCAATGAAGGTATCGGTCAAGCGAAATATATTATCAAATTGGATAAAGTCAGCGACGTAGATACCGAAATCACCTACACCGTCGCCCATGCTGCCGATGATCCTAAAACAGATGACAAAGATTTTGGCACCAACGGTGCGGGCACCAGAACCGTGATCATCAAAGCCGGACAAACTAGCGCCGAAATCTCTGTTGATATAGAAAATGACAAAGAATACGAAAGCGAAAACGGCGGCGAAAAGTACACCGTTAGCATTGATAAAGCGGTAGGCGGTCATACTGATAATACCGGCAAATTTACCGCTATCGATAACAGCGAAACCAAATACGGCAATAAATCCGTAACCACCGCCATTTGGGACAACGGCACGACCGACGGCGAAAACCCCGGCAAAGATCCTGTGCCAAGTAATCCAACAATACCGCACGACAGCGATGATGACCGCGGCTTAACTTTGGAAATCAGCGGACCTGCTTCTGTAAATGAAGGAGAACAAAAAGCTACTTACACGATAGCGCTCAATAAAGTAAATAAGACGGCAGACACTACCGTAGATGTTGTCCTAAAACACGGCACAACAAATGCGCAAGACTTTTCGGACAAAATCGCTGATGGCTATATCGTTAAAACAGTTACTATCCCTAAAGGTTCAACAACTCTCACAGTAGATTTTGATTTAGGCATACATAATGACGATATCTTTGAAGGCAAAGAAGACTATACCGTTACATTAGTAAATCCAAAAAATGCCGTCATCGACAAAAACAAAAGCAGCGTTACCACGGTCATTTGGGACGACGGAACAACAAACGGCATAGACCCTGCCGATCCTAATAATCCTGATAATCCCAGCAATGTCTATGATGACCGCCCGACCGTTTCTATTGAAGGTCCAAGCAGCGTAAATGAAGGTATCGGTCAAGTGAAATACACTATCACGCTGGATAAAACCAGCGAGGTAGATACCCAAATTACCTACACCGTTGCCAATGGCGATAAAAATCCCACAAATCAAGATGATTTTGGCAAAAATGGCTTACGTACAGAAACCATTACCATTAAAGCGGGAGAAACCAAAGCAGAAATCCTCGTCGATATTGCCAATGACGACGAATACGAAAGCGCAAATGGCGGCGAAGAATACATCGTGCGCATTGATAAAGCCGAAGGTGTTAAAACTGAAAACGGCGAGACTATCAAAAAAGAACTCAAGTACGGCAATAAATCCGTAACTACCGAAATTTGGGATGACGGCACAACCGATGGCAAAACCCCCGGCACTAATCCTCCTGCCGATCCGAAAAATCCTGATGCAACACCACATGACACAGATGATGATCGTCCATTAAGCATCACTGACGATGGTGATGAAGTGAAAGAAGGTGAGGAATATACAGGCACTTTTGTAATTGGTCCGAAAACATCATTTACCAGCATTACGATAAATGGAAAAGAGCTTGGTTTGAATAAAATAATCAATGCCAGCAATGAATTTCCCATTGATTTAGAGCCTAAGAGCAACACAGATGGCGCTATTAGCTTAAAAATCACAGGGTATAATCCTGAAACAGGAGAACTTAGCTATACCTATAAAAGTGAAGCTCAAGACCATAGCAAAAATGATCCTATCATCAATGAAATTCCATTTACCCTGCTGGGAACAGACGGCAATAAGCACGACGGTAAATTTACCGTTAAAATTACCGATACTGCACCTGAAGCTGTTGATGATGTGAACAAGGCGAATATCGGCTCTACAAACGGAAATATTTTAGAAGAGACAGCTACCGGAAACGTTTTAGACAATGACAAAAAAGGCGCAGATACTCCGACAACCGTTATCGGCGCTCAATCAGGCGTACATGATAAAGTCAGCAATGGTGTTGGTACAGAAATTCAAGGTGAGCTTGGAACACTTAAAATTCAAGCAGACGGAAGCTATACCTATACGCCTAATCAAGACAAAACCGGTGAAGATGTCTTTACCTATACCATTAAAGATGCAGATGGAGATATTAGTACTGCAAAATTAACTATTACAGTAAACTCCCCCTCCGATATCATAACAGAAGTAACTAATCCTACAATTATCTTGACTAACCCATTAGCAAGCCTTAAATCAACTAATGTAGTAGTATCTATTGCAGATAAAGATGAAGGAGAACATTACCTCAAAGCAATTAACAAAACCGAAAAACTCAATATAGGAGATAATATTTCAGGTGCTTATGGAGATTTCGTAGTGACAAAATCTTTTAAAGAGGCACAACTAAACGATACATATTCATATACATTTGAGTACACACCTAATAAGGAAAACACAGTAATTAAGGCATTAAATAAAGGTTTGAATATCATTATTTATGATCATCTCGATGTTCATTCTTATGACGGTATGACCGCAAATTCCTATGCTCCGCTTTCTGTAGCCATTAATGGCAACGTAAACTCTGCTGCATTTACAAATCAAACCACTGCAAATGATGACATCTATCAAGAAGCTGATGTGTCAAATGCCACAATCAATACTTTAGCTGGAAACGATGTTGTTGTGATTAATTCGGCAAAAAATGCCACTATTAGCTTAGGCGAAGGAAATGATTATTTTTATGCCAAAGGCAATATCTCCAATACTTCAATTCAAGGCGGAGACGGCGATGATGTCATTACTTTATATGGTACAGCAACAAATGGCAGCAAAATCAATGGTGGTGAAGGCAAGGATACGCTTGTTTTAGCACAAAACACGACGATTGACGGCAATGAATTAGGTATTACTAACATTGAAGTTATTGATTTGCGCGGTGGCAATGGCAAAGATGCTATGAGCATGGCGCCAAATACCGTTACCTTAACGCAATCTGCATTAGTAGATAATGGCGTAAAAAACATTAGCCTATTTGCTAACAAAACATTAGATGCATCAAATAAAAACGCTTTAGATGTGTTTACTCTTGATGTTGATGATGTGAGCAGCGTCAGCCGAGACGGTAATGTTTATACAGTAAACCTTGGCGCTCAAGGAACTTACACCATTACTGACGAGCTGAATATCGGTATCAATATTGTCTAAACGGCAATCAATAAAAATCCCCGCTCTGCGGGGATTTTTTATGCACGGATTTTCGCGTATCATAAGCCGTTCAAAATAATCAGGAGAGTATAGATATGGCAAGTTTTTTATCCGATGTGGTTGCCAATTGGTGGCAATACAAAGGCAGACGCAAGCAGGAAAAAGGACAACGCACCGGCGACCGCCATTTAATCATAGAAGGCAAGCGGGATGAGTTGGCGGGCATTATCAAAGCGCGCAGCGGCTGTCCAATCCGTCAAGCAATTAAAGAAGCAGATGAAAATAATGTTTAATCGTCTGTCATTCATTTCAAAATAGGAGCTGATATGAAGAATAAAAGACAATTAAACCGCGATTTACTTTTAAGCGGCACATACCGACAGCGGGTCATGAAAGCGCAGAAAGGTAAAGGCAGTTATCAACGCCAAGAAAAACACCTTCGTCTTAATCAAGAACGCGGTGTTTTTTGTTTTTACGGCAATTTTTTCTGTACAAGCTTAGCTGCATTTTGACTTCAAAAAGCCAGAAACAATATTTTCTTACTTTACTCTGCAATTTTCTTCGCCAGCGTATCCCAGAAACGTCCTGCAATATCCTGCCCTGTGGCGTTTTCGATTTCGCGCATACAGGTCGGGCTGGTTACATTGATTTCGGTTACATGACCACCGATAACATCCAGTCCTACCAAATGCAGACCTTCCCGCCTAATCAAAAGCTTAACCTGTTCCACCAGCCACCATTCCCGCTCCGTCAAAGGCTGCACCACACCGCGACCGCCGGCGGCAAGATTGGCGCGAAATTCGCCTTCTTTGGGCAGTCGTGCCAAGCCGTGATCGACCGCTTCGCCGTTAATAATCAAAATCCGCTTGTCGCCCTCGGTTACCTGCGGCAAAAAGCCCTGCACCATCAGAGTTTCCAGTCCGTCGGGATTCATCATGTCTAAAATCGCGCTGATGTTTTTATCGCCCAAACTCAATTTGAAAATGCCCATGCCGCCCATGCCGTCCAAAGGCTTCAGCACCGCTTCTTTATACTCGCGCAAGAAATCCAAAATATCCTCGCGCGATTTCGTGATTAAGGTCGGCGGCGTACATTGCGGAATTTGGCTGATGGCAAATTTTTCATTGATATTGCGCAACGCGGCAGGCGGATTGATGACGGTAACGCCTTGGGCAACCAATAAATCCAGCATATAGCTGTCGTAAATATAGCGCAGATTAAACGGCGGATCTTTGCGCTGCAAAACCACGTCCGCGCTGGTCAAATCGATTTCTTCCTCATTTAAGACGCGGTAATACTCTTCGTCGCGGTCAAAAAGCTCCACCGTGCGCACATAAGCACGTACCTCGCCGTCGCGCACGCGCCAGTCCTGCTGCTCAAACACCATCACTTGCATACCGCGGTGCTGCGCCGCCAGCATCAGGGCGAAAGTCGTGTCTTTATACGGCTTAATCTCATCAATATTGTCCATTAAAACGGCTAATGTCTGCATTGCTTTCTCCTTTCTTACCGACTGCCATCATAACCAAGAATACGCTATCATGCTCGAATTCTTGAGAGGAGCAGATTATGCACATTGAGACGCTACCGCTGGCAGGCGGTCATATCGGCATCGAACGCGAAACCCTGCGCAGCAATGCCGACGGCGAACTGGCAAGCAGCCGCCATCCCGAAGCCCTTGGCAATGTTTACACCCACCCCAATATCACAATCGACTACGGCGAAGCCCTTCTGGAATTTGTCAGCGACCCGCATCACAGCCCGCAAGCCGCCTACCGGCAACTCCTGCAGCTCCAGCAATTTAGCGCACAGCATCTCGGCGCAGAACGGCATTGGCCGCCGAGCATGCCCTGCCGCCTCCCCGACAATCCCGAACATATCGACATCGGCTATTTCGGCGAAAGCAACGGCGGCAAACTGCGCCGCCTCTACCGCATGGGCTTGGCGTACCGCTACGGACGCCCCATGCAAATGATTGCCGGCGTGCATTTCAACTACTCGCCGCCGCCCGCCCTTTGGCAAGCCCTAGCCGACAGAGAAGGCATAGCACTTAGCGACGACTGGAAAAATGCCCGCTACATGGGCATGCTGCGCAGCATTCAAACACACGGCTGGCTCATCTGCCACCTCTTCGGTGCCTCCCCCGCCGTTGACGAAAGTTTCCAGCCCGCGCAAAACGTACTCGACCGCCTGCACCGTCGCAGCCTCTCATGGCGCAATGCCACCACCCTGCGCATGAGCCAGCTCGGCTATCAAAACAAAGTCGATTTCAACGTCAGCTTCAACCATTTGCACGAATACATCCGCGACCTAGGCGAAGCCGTACTCACGCCCGCGCCCAAATACGAATATTTCGGACTCAAAGACCCTGCCGGCAACTACCGCCAAATCAGCACCCACATCCTACAAATCGCCAACGAATACTACAGCGGCGCGCGTCCCAAACAACCGCTGAAAAAAGGCGAACTGCCCATCATCGCGCTGCACAATCGCGGCATCGCCTACATCGAACTGCGCCTATTGGACAGCAACCCCTACGACCCTGCCGGCATCAGCCTCGAACAAATCCGCTTCCTCGAATGCTTTATGCTCTGGTGCCTTATCAACCCCTGCCCCCCCTTTGACAACAGCGATTACAACGAAGCCAACCACAACCGCCTGCGTACCGCCTGCTGCGGACTCTCTCCCGACTTCCAACTCTTCAGAGAACAGCGGCAAATCCTTGCCCGCGACTGGGCGGCGGAAATCCTGCAAGAACTCCTCGCAGTGGCGGACAATCTCGACCACAGCACAGGCGGCACGGACTATCAAGACGCCATTACCCGGCAAATCGCCGCCAATCAGGGACAAAGCCTGCGTCTGCCCGAGCAAGTGCAGGCGGAACTCGCCGAACAGGAATTTCTCGACTGGGGCATCGCATTACAAAACCGTCACCAATCCGCCCTCTCCTCACCAATCCCTGCTAATATAGCCGCGCAACTTCAGCAGCAAAGCCAGCAATCCCTGCAAGCCTTTGCCGATATTGAAGCGCAAGCGGCACAGCAAATCGCATTTGACGACTACCTCGCCCATTATTTCGATCCACTGATGACACTTTTACAAACCACTAATATGAGGAATTAATCATGAATCAAGTAATCTTTCGCAGAAAACTATTCATTGTCAGCACAATTTATTTTGTTTGTTCATTTTTTAAGGAGTATTTTCAATGATGAAAAAAGCTTTAATTTTATTTGGTGGATTATTTTTGTTGAACGCATATAGCTATGAACCTGCTACAACCACATACAAACAAGAAAGCACACAAGCGACACATACCACTGCAACAGCATCCAATAGCAAAGTTCGTGTTTTGGCGACAGTTTACCCTCCCTTTGTTATTCGCAATAAAGACCAGAGTATAATAGGATTTGATATTGATATTTTGAATGAAATTGCCAATTTAGAAGGCTTAAATTTGGAAATTTACTCTCAAATATCTTGGGATGGCGCTTTGTCAAAATTAGACGATGCTTCATATGATTTGGTTGTGGCTGCAGTAACTTTAACACCCGAACGTGCTGAAAAATATTTGCCAACCAAACCTTATATAGAAAGCCCAACTACCATTTTAGTACGCAATGATTCAAGCATTAAACAAGAGGCTGATTTAAAAGGTAAGATAGTAGGTATCACTAAAGGTGCGTCATTTTTGAAAGAAAAAGAAAATGACCCCAACTATTCAAGTGTTCAATTTAACACATTTAAAACAGATTATTTAGCTTTAAAATCAGTTATATCAAAAAAAATTGATGCTGTAGTGGGACAAAAATTAAACTTACAATACTCATTAAAAAGCGGTGGCAATTCCAATATTAAAGTACGTTTCATTGACTTAAAAACAGCCAATTCATATAAAGTCATGATGTCTCGCAAAGGTAATGAGGAACTGGTCAATAAAATCAATTCTGGTTTGGATAAAATCAAACAAAATGGCGCCTACGACCGCATTTATAACAAATGGTTTGGTACAGCACCTGCTAACTAATCAATTTTGAATATTTTTTTGGATAATTATGAGGTGAGTGTAATGTTCACCCCATGATTATTTCATTTACAAAAAATTTGGTTGTCATAGCGTTCGCCCATGTCAACCTCCCCTAGTGTCGACACTGCCGTATATGCAACCGCAGCTAAAACTTTCAATCAAAAAAATCACGCAATTGCGCAATGCTGTTGTGCTATGTATCTCAGCTGATTTACCATTTGCACAACAGCGTTTTTGTGCTGTTGAAGGTATCCGAAATATAGAAATGCTCTCAACTTTCCGCAATAGCGACTTTTCTGAACATTACGGTGTTGGTATTACCAGTGACGCTCTTGCAGTCTGAAACTTTTGCAAAACCCCAAAGCCATGCAAGCGGTTTGCACGCGCTTTGGGCTTTTCAACAGAAATGGCATTATGTGCCCAAATTTTACCCATTCATACCCATTAAACAGCCCATTTCAAGCTGCTTACCGCCTTTTCAGGCAGCAATAGGCACAATTAGCCTTAACTTATTGGCTGCTTTCAACAAATTCAAACACATCACCTTCAACACCATTTGCCCTTTGACTTTTTCCAAACCAAAATAGCTCGCCCGTTTACACTTAAAC
>NZ_JBXGGR010000009.1:0-10382 GCF_056855035.1 Suttonella sp. | reverse complement strand
TGTCCCTTTGCCCGCTTTTTAGAAAACAATCAATTAAAAGACGGCATCATGCGTAAAGCCCATCGCAAGCAACCTTTAAGCCGTGATGACATAGAGCGCAATAAGGGATTATCAAAAGTTCGCTATCGTGTAGAGCAGAGTTTTGCCATTTTGCACCGACTGTTTAAGTGTAAACGGGCGAGTTATTTTGGTTTAGAGAAAGTCAAAAGGCAAATGGTGTTGAAGGTGATGTGTTTGAATTTGTTGAAAGCAGCCAATAAGTTAAGGCTAATTGTGCCTATTGCTGCCTGAAAAGGCGGTAAGCAGCCTGAAATAGGCTGTTTAATGGGTATGAATGGGTAAAATTTAGGTAGATATTGCCATTTTTGTTGAAAACCCCAAAGCGCGTGCAAACCGCTTGCATGGCTTTGGGGTTTTGCAAAGGTTTCAGGCTGTAAGTCCAAGGCTTGTGCACGAACGGCGCACGCGCCGTTCTCCAACTGCGCCAGACGCAGCATATCTTCTACCAAGGATTGCATACGCAGACTATGGCTGCGCATTTCCTACAGAGGCATCTACCATTTCTCCGGTATATCCTCTTGATGCTGCATAATTTCGAAGAAACCGCATAAAACGGTAAGCGGCGTTCTCAGCTCATGTAAGGCATTTTCGACAAAGGCTTTGCGTCGCGCCTGCTCTTGATAATATTTGCTCACATCCCTTGCCAATAACAGCACCTCGCCTTTTTGAAAAAACAATTGCACGAATTCAAGCACATAATTGGACTCGGAAAGTAAGCGCAATAAGACACTGTCGGCAGACTGCATGCGTTCCCAAAATCCTTCCGCCCCTTCGCCGCGCAACATGAAATCGACTTTATTGCCGATATCCAAGCGACGGTCCAGTCCTAAAATTTCCTGCGCCTTGCGGTTAAAACCGAGCAGACGCCCCTGCTGATCGGTAATCAGCGCCACATCGGGAATATTATTAATCACGCGGTGATAAACGCTTAAAAAGCCTTGCAGGCGGCGTTTGCGTTTGCGTTTGCGTTTGCGTGACTGTTCGCGTGCGCGATAATGGCAGGCGGCTATTTCATCATAAGGAAGACTCAAATCCGGCGGCAATTTCTTGGCGCCTGCCCTCATCCAAGACAAAAGAACATGCTGCTGACGATATTGCCATAGCAATACAATCAGCAGCATGATGCTTAAGGGCCATGCGCCTAGGGAGAAAAAACTGCTTACTATCGCAACGGCGGCTAAAATAAAGCAGAACGTGAGAAGGCGCACAAATCTAAGTTTATAACATCGAACGAATGACCGCCGCCAAAGCAATCAACAGTCCTAAAGCGGCAAGACCGACCGCCACTTTGCCCAATTGCTCGGATTTAGCGACTTGTCTTTGCAAATAAACGACATCCAGACGCTGACGCTCGACATCGGCGCTAAAATCCAATAAAGCGGCATTGCTGCTTTGCGCACTCAGTTTTTCTTCCAAGCGGTTGAGACGTTGAGTCACTTCCGGCGGAGTGCTCGGTGCACTAGGTCTGCCGGCTTGTTGTGCGGCATTCAAGCGGGCTTCCAAATCATCCAAGCGCGATAAAATTTCGGGCGATAAGGCTGCAGCAGCCGGCGCAATCGGCATGGCGCTTTCTTGCAAGACCGGCATTTTCGCTTCGCGCGGCGCTTCTTTTACTGCGGCACGCGGCGGTGGTGCTTCCTCAAAAGTTTGATGCGCCGGAGCAAAGTTTTCCTGCGTTAATTCAAAAGGACTGTCACCGCTCAGACTTGCCGCCTTGCCGTAAATATTTGCCGATTTGGCAGGTTTGGCTTCTTCAACAGGCGGCGTAGGCGCTGCAGCCGGTGTTTGCGTCGGTTTGCTGCGTTTATTAAGCGCATTGAGCAAATGATCGAGGCGGTTGGCATCCGCCGGTTTGGGCAAATAGCCTGTCGCGCCGTGATCACGCGCTTTTTTGCGCGCTTCTTCGGAAATATCGCCAGAATACATAATCACTGGCACATGACGCGTTTCAGGATTGGCGCGCATACGCTCCAAACCTTCAAAGCCGTCAATCTCCGGCATCATGACGTCCATAAAGACCATATCTGGCATAAGGTTATGCTGAATCCAACGTTCGGCATCGACCACGCCCTCGGCTTCAGAAACTTCAATATCATATTGCGTCAATAGGCGTTTGAGCGTTAAACGCGCTAGACGAGAATCATCTACAATTAAAGCGGTTTTTAACATTTTCTACTCTCCATGTTTCAACACACAGAACGACACATAAAGCGTCTCTCTATGTGTTGCCCTAAATCGGAAGAGATTAGCCTCTCCCGATTCCATTTATGAAAGTTTTTATTATATTACCAAAAGCCGCTCTCACGCATAGAAATTATTTGATTGCCACATACAATAAAATGATCCAAAAGGCGCACTTGTATTGAGTTTAACAAATCGTCAATCCGCTGCGTCGTTTCTCTATCGGCTTGCGAAGGTTCAATGCTGCCGCTAGGATGGTTATGCACCAAAATCACTGCCGCCGCATTATGCTGCAAAACTTGGCGCAGCAGCTCGCGCAAGGAAATAGGGATTTCATTCGGCGCGGACTGTTCTCGAAACTGCGCAAAACCGAGATATTGATGTCCGCCATCCAGCAGCAAAACGCCCATTTCCTCCTGCGCCAAACCTTTATAGTGCATCAATAAAAAATCGCGTACGTCGTCGGCGGACTGGAAACGCCATTGCCGCTCTTGCAATTGGGCGGTGAGAAAACGTTTTGCCAATTCCGCCACCGCAAGAATCTCCGCAATTTTGGCATTACCCAAGCCTTTAATCGGCTGCAAATGCGCCTGCTCCGAACGCAATAAGCCCACCAGTCCGCCGCGCAGCTGCAAAATGTGTTGAGCAAATGCCAAAACGGAACGTCCGCCGCCGCCCGTGCGCAGCAGCAAAGCCAATAATTCATAATCCGCCAAAGCCTGCGCGCCCTGCCCCAATAGCCGTTCACGCGGCATATCCGCTGATGAGGATTGCGTAAGAGAGTTTGTTTTCCTATCCATGCAGGATAGAATACTGCCTTTCGCCTGACTTGCAAGGGCTTTTAGCGACTGGAACGGATTGATGGCAAAAATATTATTAGGTATTTGCGGCGGCATTGCTGCATATAAAAGCGTCTTGCTTGCGCGGCAACTCACGCAGCAAGGGCATGAAGTGAAATGCGTGCTGACCGAGCATGCGCAGCATTTTGTCAGTCCCCATACCTTGCAAGCCATCAGCGGCGAAACGCCGCGCAGCGATTTATTTGACAGCCAAGCCGAAGCCGCCATGGGGCATATCGAACTGTCGCGCTGGGCGGACGTCCTGATTATCGCGCCCGCCACCGCCAATACGCTGGCAAAACTCGCGCTCGGTTTGGCGGATAATCTGCTGAGCACGCTTTATCTTGCCAGTGCCGCAGATATTCTCATCGCCCCTGCCATGAATCATCTGATGTGGACGCACCCTGCCACGCAGGCGCATATCGCCACTCTTCAGCACCGCGCCAAACATCATCTCTTGCCGGTCGGCATCGGCGCACAAGTCTGCGGCGAAACAGGACCGGGGCGCATGGCAGAGCCTGAAGAAATTATCGCTGCACTCAAGCGTATTTTGAATACGCGTCAAGACTGGCAGGGCATCCGCCTGTGCATTACCGCCGGCCCGACCCGCGAAGCCATTGACCCCGTCCGCTATCTCTCAAATCACAGTAGCGGCAAAATGGGTTATGCGATTGCCGCTGCCGCTGCCGCACGCGGTGCGCAAGTCAGCCTGATTAGCGGCCCGACCGCCCTCGCCGTACCGCCGCATTGCCGCCTTATTCCCGTGATGAGCGCCGTAGAAATGCATGCTGCCGCCATGCAGGTCGCGGTCGAAAGCGATATTTTTATTGCCGCGGCGGCGGTAGCGGATTATCGCGTCAAGCACATCGCCGAACACAAACAGAAAAAAGACGTACACGGCACACTTAGCATTGAACTGATTGAAAATCCCGATATCGTCGCCGACGTTGCCGCGCTGCAAGAAAACCGCCCTTTTACCGTCGGATTTGCCGCCGAAACCGAACATCTGATTGAATACGCACGCCGCAAACGCGAGAAAAAAGGACTGGATCTCATCCTTGCCAATAATGTCCGCGAACAACCCTTCGGCGGCGATCATAATCACATCCACCTCATCAGCGCCGCAGAAGAAATCTCCCTGCCGCCGGCAAGCAAAACCGAATTAGCCGAGCAGCTGCTCGATCACATTCTTAAGCAATACCAAGAGACTCTCCATGTTAGCCATTGAATACAAAATCCTTGACCCCCGCATCGGCAGCAGCATCGCCCTGCCCGAATACGCCACCGCCGGCAGCGCCGCCATGGACTTACGCGCCGTCTTTGAAGGCGAAAGCCTTACACTTGCGCCAAACGAATGCCGGCTCATCGGCACAGGACTGGCATTTCACATCGGCAATCCCGATTACTGCGCCCTCGTACTACCGCGTTCGGGACTAGGCTATAAACACGGCATCGTTCTGGGTAATCTGGTCGGGCTGATTGACAGCGACTACCAAGGCGAGCTCAAAGTACCGCTATGGAACCGCAGCCAAACGCCTTACACCATCGCACTAGGCGAACGTATCGCCCAATTGATGTTCCAAGCCGTCGAACGCGCCAGCCTCCTGCCGGTCGCGACATTTAGCGCCTCCGAACGCGGCGAAGGCGGCTTCGGGCATACGGGAACGCAGTAATGCCGAAAAAAATTCCTATCAGCGCCACCATTTTGTGTAAAAACTCGGAAAAATATCTGCCGCAAGTGCTGGACAGCCTACGCAATTTTGATGAAGTACTGTTGCTGGACAACGGTTCGACTGACAATAGCCTGACCATCGCTGCCGGCTATCCCAATTGCCGCATCGAACAGCATGAATTTCTCGGTTTCGGCGCCATGAAGAATCTGGCGGCGCAATTGGCGCGAAACGACTGGATTTTTAGCATCGACAGCGATGAAATCCCCGATACCGAACTGCTCAATGCCATTAGCGCTCTGGATTTGGACAACCCAAAACAAGTCTTTTGCCTTGAGCGCCTCAACCATTATCGCGGACACGCAATTAAAGCCTGCGGCTGGTATCCAGATATTGTGCCGAGAATTTACCACCGTCGGCAGACCGCTTTTTCCAAACGCAAAGTCCATGAACGCCTGATCATCGCATCAGATATCATCTGTCAAAACATCGGCGGCTATTTATTGCATTACTCTTTTGCCGGCGCTGACGATTTGCTCGCAAAAGCGCAATTCTATTCTTCATTATTTGCCCAAGAACAAGCCTACCGTCAAAAAAGCTCGCTCAGCAGCGCCATTTCACATGCATTAGGCGCTTTTTTAAAAAGCTATATATTGAAAAAAGGCATCAGCTATGGCAAAGACGGCTTTTTAATTTCCAGCGCTAATGCCATCGGCACTTACTTCAAATACATCAAACTTGCCGAAGCCAATCAAGCGCTACCCATTTCGCTCGTCATTACCACCTATAACCGCCCTGATGCCCTTTCCCGCGTCTTAGAAAGCGCACTGCAACAAAGCCTGCCGCCACAAGAAATCCTCATCGCCGATGACGGTTCCGATGCGCAAACCGCCGCCGCCATTCAAGCTTTTACCACGAGAACTGCTATCCCCATTCGCCATATTTGGCAGGAAAACCAAGGTTTTCGCGCAGCACAATCCCGCAATCGCGCTATAGCTGCCGCCCGCAGCGATTACATCGTTATCATTGACGGCGACCTGATCCTACACCCACATTTTCTGCAAGATCATCAATACGCCGCTAAAAAAGGACTGCTTATTCAGGGCAGCCGCGTTTTGCTCAATCCGACACTCAGCCACAAAATACTCAATACGCCGATTCAAGCACCCTTTTCTCTGCCTTTTTACGCGAAAGGCATATTAAAACGTCATTCCGCCTTGCATTCCCCCTATTTCATGCGTGCAAATCTTAAGCAAGAAAACCAACTCTTAAAAAACATCAAAAGCTGCAACATGGGCTTTTTCCGCGCTGATGCCCTTAGCGTTAACGGTTTTAATAATGATTTTGTCGGCTGGGGACGAGAAGACAGCGAATTTGTCGCCCGCCTCTATCATCAAGGCATCAAACGCGCCAATTTGCGCTTCGGCGGCATTGCCTACCACCTGTGGCATCCGGAAGCCGACCGCGCCAGTTTGACGCAAAACGATGCCCTGCTTGCCGACACCCTCAGCGAGAAAAAAACATGGTGCGAAAACGGCATCAATGCCTTTTTACCCCCTCAGGATGAAGAAGAGCATTCATAGTCATTTAAAATAAAAATAATACATCGTTGCCAGCTTCCTTATGTACTAGATGTACACGGCGGTCGCTGTCGCCTTGTCTTATTTCTATTTTAAACGACTATAAAAAAATCCGCATGATTGCGGCTATTCCTGCTAAACCGTCTTCCCGAACAAACGCGGCTGCCAATCCTCCACCGCTCCCGTTTGCAAACGGCGGCTAAACAGCCGTTGCCATGAAGGCGGCAGCGGCAAATCCAGCAGGGATTGCAGCAGCGCGGCGTCGCAAACGCCTTGATGAATGATTGCCAGTATCCTCTCAATCGACCATTCGGGATACGGGCGTTCCAGTAAATACACTTGATCGCCAGCTTGCAGCGTGCCTGTTTGCCGCACACGCAAATACCAGCCGCAACGCAGACTTTCCTGCACGCGCAGCGCCATATCCGCTACCGCAAAACGTTCGTTTAATTTCCAGCAAGGTTGCCGCCCCTGACTGACGACACATTCGGCACTACCTATCCGCCACACATCGCGTATGCAGACTTGCGCCTCAGTCAGCCCGATAAGGCTTAAATTCTCGCCGAAAGCCCCCGCCTGCAAGGGAACGGCTGTCTTCGGCAATATGCTCTGCCAATAGGCATAATACTCAAAAGCATAGCAATGCAGCGCCTTATCGATGCCGCCGTGCACCGCTGTATCGCCGACCTCATCGCCCGCCAAACCCAATATGTCCACCGCTACCGCACCCCTTTGCGGCGATTTCTCTATCACGCTTCGACTGCCGCGGGCAAAATCCTTAGCCCGCCCGCAACGCACTTCTTTAATTTTGGCAATCACCTGCATAAAACCTCCCTAGTCTTTAAAAACAACAAGTTGAATAATGAATTTTGCACACACTGAGGCGACAACACAAGCGCAGCTCCAAAAAAGCAGGGCAAAGAAGAAAAACTATTTTACGCGATTGCCCAATGCGCCGCGCATTTTCTCCCGCCCTTGCAAAGAGGCGTATAATCCCAAGCCCTGATGCCCAGAAAGGACATATGATGAAATCCCTCCGCCTGCCGCCCTTAATTCTGCATACTTTGCCGATTTTTACCGCTTTTGCCTTCACGGCATGGCTGATTGCGCGCTTGAATTTGCGGGAAGCCGCCATTGCATTGGTGCTGGGCGTGATTGCCGGCGGATTGGCGGATATGGATCACCGCGCCGGCGGTCGTGTGCGCAATCTTTTTATCATTTTACCGACTTTCGGACTTTGCGCCTTGACGATACAAATCAGCCGAACCTATCCCCTCGCCTTATTCCTGCTCATGGCGGTGCTGGCGTTTTTCAGCACCATGCTCGGGGCAATCGATACGCGCTACCGTACCATCGGCTTTTGCAGCCTTGTCGTCGCGCTATACACCTTGCTGGCAGACAATGCCGCCCTGCCTTGGTATGCTAATCCGCTGCTGATTATGCTCGGCGCGCTGATTTGCCAATCCAGCATGCTGGGGTTTCAATTGCTATTCCCTAACCACCCCGTACAACAAAGCCTTGCCGCCTCTTTTCGCGTATTGGCAGATTATATGGACGAAAAAGCCCTATTCTTCGCGCCTGACGAAAAAGCGCAATTAACGACGGCGGAATACCGCCTCGCTGGCTTGACTGGGAAAGTGGCGGAAGCCTTTAACCACAGCCGCGACGTATTGTTCAACCGCTTGGCGGGCGGCAAAATGTCGCCTTTACGCCGCCGCCAACTGCAAGATTTTTTCAGCGCGCAGGACATCCACGAACGCATCAGCGCCGCGCATGTCGATTATCAAGACCTGCTGACACGCCTGCCGCACAGCGATTTGCTCTTTCGCATCGAACGCCTGATTCATTTGCAGGCGCAGGCTTGCCGCGCCTATGCCCGAGCCCTTGCTGCAGAGCAGAGCTTTGACTGCCCACCCGCCTTGTTGCGCGCACAAGCCGGTTTGCACAAGGCTTGGCAGCATCATCTCGCCCAAGCGACGCAAGAACACAGCCTTGCCGCCGTACTGCGAAATCTGGAAAAAATCAGCCTGCAATTGGAAAAATTAGGCAAAACAGAGCAGGCGCAGGACAGCGCCATGCACGCGCAAGACCGCCTGCACAACAACCAACTCTCCGATTGGCGGCAAATTCCCCAGCGCCTGCACGCCCATCTGCACGCCCAATCGCCCTTTTTCCGCCATGCCCTGCGCATGAGCCTGATGAGTTGCTTATGCGTGATAATCGTTGAAAGCCTAGACCTGCATCTCGGCTATTGGATATTGCTCACCGCCGTATTCGTCTGCCAGCCCAACCGCGCCGCCACGCGCAGCAAACTGGTGCAGCGCATCATCGGCACCTTAATCGGCGTACTGGTCGGCGGCTTATTGCCCCTATTGGCACCAGAGCGCATTACCCTGCTGAGCTTATTAGTACTGGCAAACACCTTTTTCTTTTACTTCCGCGCTCGCAACTACAGTTTTTCTACCTTTTTCATTACCGTACAAGTCTTTATTGGCTTTGCTTTGATAGATGTTAATTTGGGTGGTACCGTTTGGCGGCGAGTTTTCGATACCCTACTCGGCGCAGCAATCGCTTGGGGCTGCGTGCAATGGATTTTTCCCGAACGGCTTTATCAATCCTTGCCTCAGCTAATTCGCAAGGCTCTGCAAGCCAATGCCGACTATCTTGCCGTCATCAGCACGCAACTCCATCAAGAACAACGCGACGACCTTGCCTACCGCGCCAGCCGCCGTCGCGTTCATGAACAAGCTGCCGACCTTGCCAGCTTCGCCACCGAACAGCAGCAGCGCCAAGCCATGAACGCCGTGCAGGAAAATTACCGCCTTGTCTCACGCCTCTCCGCCTTGGCGGCGCACCGCGGACAACAAAACGCTCTCAGCGACATCGCCCTAGCACCGCTACTCAATATCATGTACGGCAAAGAAAAGCCCGACGCCCTCAATGCCTACATTCAACGCTTAGAACAAAGCCCGAGCCATAATGGCGAACGGCAACTGCTGCCGCTCTGCCAAGCCCTAGAAGCCCTCTACAAGGAAAGCCATGTCATCGGCAGCAGCCATCGGACTATTTGATTCTGGCATCGGCGGCTACAGCATCTGGCAGGCACTGCAAACCGAATTGCCGCAGGAAAACACCTGCTACCTCGCCGACAATGCCAATGCACCCTACGGCGACAAAAGTCCGTCCGAAATCCTCGCCCTCTGCGAAGCCGACTGCGCCTTTCTCATCGAGCGCGGCTGCAAACTCATCATCATTGCCTGCAACACCGCCACCGCGATTGCCGCCGCCGCATTGCGCAGCCGATACCACCTGCCGATTATCGGCGTCGAACCCGCCGTCAAACCCGCCGCCCTTGCCACACACAGCGGCAGCATCGGCGTACTCGCCACCAAAGCCACTCTGGAAAGCGAAAAATTCCTTGCCGGCGTGGAAAACCATGTAAAAAGCAAAGGCATCAAACTGCTCGCGCGCAGCGGCAGCGGATTGGTCGAACTGATTGAAAACAATCAATTGCACAGTAAGGAAATGGCGGCATTATTGGATGCACACTGCACCGCCTTTGCCGCCGCAGGTATCGACCAATTGGTGCTGGGCTGCACCCATTACCCCTATCTGCGTGTGCAATTGGCGGCACGATTGCCGCAGGTTAACATTATCGACAGCGGTGCCGCCGTCGCCCGCCACACCCGCCGCATACTCGCCGCCGCGCAACTGCTCAACTCGCAACCGCCGCATCAGGCACAACACGAATGGTTCAGCACGGGGGACAGCCGCATACTGGCGCAATTTGTACCGAGCGGCAACAGCGTAAAACAAATACGGCTTGCGACTATACAAGACTCATCTTACCGTAGTATAGCTTCTTCAGTATTTTGACTACAAAATTAAGACCCCTGCCAAACCCCTATATATAACCTGAGTTCGGGATAAGCCCCCTCTATTTAGCAGCCGCCAAAGCATTCTTCCCAAACATCTGCGGCTTATACGGAAACAAGCAATATGCCGTTAATCCAGAAATCAGATTCAACAAAAATCCCTTCTCTGAACGATGG
>NZ_JBXGGR010000004.1:0-6527 GCF_056855035.1 Suttonella sp. | reverse complement strand
AAAAATCATCTACTTGGCAGAAAAGTGTTGTAAGATGTTCCATGTTAAAGGGCTTTTGTGATGGTTTGTTTTGTCAAAACAGTAGATTATCACAATTGCTCTTTATTTTTTAGTGGGGTGCTTATCCCGAACTCAGGTTACCCTAACAAGAGGTCATGCACAGGCATTTTGGGCTTTGTCATAATAGCAGCAGTTTTTACTAGGGAAATCTATGCAAGATAGTTTAGCCTTTCAGCTAGAACCGCAAGATCAGCGGCGTTTGGCGGAATTATGCGGACAGATGCAGCAGCATATCACGCTGATTGAAAGTCAATTGAAGGTGGAAATCGCTAATCGCGGACATTTGTTTCAGATTAGCGGCGATGAGGGGCGCGTCCGCCAAGCGCGTTTTGTGATTGAGCAGCTGTATCAGAAGACAGGCGCAGACGTGCTTAATCAAGACGATGTGCATTTCGCTTTGCGCGACGCAGGTGCGACCTTGGCGCACGATGTGCAGTCCCATGGCGCCGGCAAAGATATTCGGATTGAAACCAAGCGCGGCACGATTACCGGACGCGGCGATAATCAGCGCCGCTATCTCAAGCGGATTTTCGAGCATGCGGTGAATTTCGGCATTGGTCCGGCGGGAACCGGCAAAACCTATTTGGCGGTAGCGGCAGCGGTGGCTTATTTGGCGGAAGACAAAGTCCGCAAAGTGATTTTGGTGCGTCCTGCGGTAGAGGCGGGGGAGCGCTTGGGATTTCTGCCGGGCGATATGACGCAAAAAGTCGATCCTTATTTGCGTCCTTTATACGATGCCTTGAATGATATGTTGGGTGCGGAGCGTGTCTTGAAACTGATGGAGCGCGGTGTGATTGAAATCGCACCGCTGGCATTTATGCGCGGACGCACGCTGAATGATGCCTTTATTATTTTAGACGAGGCGCAAAATACGACTGTCGAGCAGATGAAAATGTTTCTAACCCGACAAGGTTTTGGTTCTACTTCCGTTATTACGGGCGACCCGACGCAAATGGATTTGCCGCGCGGCGTCACGAGCGGATTGCGGCATGCACAGCACGTCTTAAGGGCGGTCGAGGGAATTTCTTTTACCCAGTTTGAAGCGACTGATGTGGTGCGCCATCCTTTGGTGCAGCGGATTATCGAAGCCTATGAAAGTCATCAGCAGCAAGAAAGGCAGGTCGAACATGAATAAGATGTTGCTGGATTATCAGATAGAAGACATACCGCAGGATTGGTCGTTTCCTGCGCAAAACGATGTACAGGATTGGCTGGATAGCGCCTTGAAAACCTTGGCGATTGAGGAAGTCTTGGAGCTGACCTTGCGTTTGGTTGATAAGGCGGAGATGACTGCCTTGAATCGCGATTATCGCGGCAAAGATTATCCGACTAATGTTCTGTCTTTTCCGATGGAATGGGAAGTACCTGAAAGTCCGCGTCTTTTAGGCGATATTGTGATTGCGGTAGAAGTCGTGAATGAAGAAGCGCGGCAGCAAAATAAAATGTTGCAGGCGCATTGGGCGCATATGTGCATACACGGGCTTTTGCATCTTTTAGGTTATGACCATATTGAAGAGGCGGAAGCCGAAATCATGGAGAATGCCGAGCGGCAGATTTTAGCGGCTTTGGGCTTTTCCGACCCTTACGCAGAATTGGAGGACTAATGGCCGGCAGTTTTTTTGCCTTATTTGACGATATCGCTTTGGTTTTAGACGATATCGCTACTATGACCAAAGTGGCGACGCGCAAAACCGCAGGTATTTTAGGCGATGATTTGGCGGTTAATGCCAATCAGGTCAGCGGTTTGGCAGCGGAACGGGAGTTGCCTGTCGTGTGGGCGGTAACAAAAGGCTCTCTGCTGAATAAAGTTATTTTAGTGCCGCTTGCCTTATTGCTTAGTGCCTTTTTTCCCGCCGCAATCGATTATGTTCTGCTGATCGGAGGGGCGTATTTATGTTTTGAAGGGGCGGAAAAAGTTTGGGAATGGTTGTTTCATCGCAGGGATAAAGCGGCGCATCAAGAGGAGCGATTGGCTGCCTTGGCGGCAGATGTGGATTTGCTTGCTTTGGAAAAAGAGAAAATCCGCGGAGCGATTCGTACCGATTTCATTTTGTCTGCGGAAATTGTCGTCATTGCTTTAGGTGCGCTGACGGAAATGACGCAATCGTTTATGGAATTGGTTTTTGCTCTATCTTTTATCGCCTTATTGCTGACTTTCGGCGTTTACGGCTTGGTCGCGCTGATTGTCAAAATGGACGATATCGGCGCACGGTGGGCGCAGGGAGAGCAAGGTGTCTTGCATACGATTGGGCGCGGTTTATTATGGATTGCGCCGAAAATTTTACGCTCATTGAGCGTGATCGGCACGATTGCGATGCTGGCGGTCGGCGGAACGATTTGGGCGGAACATTTGCCGCCGCTGACGGCTTATCTCCATCCGCAGATAGAGAGTATTCAGCATAGCATCGGCGGTATCGGCGTATATGTTTTTGAAATTTCAGTGGGTTTGATAGTCGGCTTGATTGTGCTGGCTTGCGTTGCGCCTTTTCATGGTAAAAAGAAACCTGCTCATTGAGCAGGTTCGGCATTTATTTGGGTAAGGAATAACGTTTTTTCTCGGGGTTACTGCGGTAAATGACGGCAATATGTCCGATTTTTTGTACAAATTCCGCTTGCTGTATGCGGCAAATATCCTCGATAATCGCGGCTTGCTCTTCATCAGGCAATTGACCGAGTTTGATTTTAACGAGTTCATGGCTGTCCAGTGCAAGATTGATTTCTTTTTGCACGGCATCGCTCAAGCGATTGGTGCCAATCATGACGATCGGATGCAGATGATGGGCTTCGGATTTTAAAAATCGGATTTGGGTTTTGCTTAGCATAGCATTATCCTAGTATGTTTTAACAAAAGACAAGAATAGCAGAATTTAGACGTGGCACGCAGTAAATCTAGTGGAAATTGGTTAAAAGAACATCATAGCGATCCTTATGTGTTAAAAGCGCGCGAGGAGGGTTATCGTTCGCGGGCGGTATATAAACTGAAAGAAATTCAGGAGCGCGACAAATTGATTCGCAGCGGTATGGTGGTGGTGGAATTAGGCGCCGCCCCGGGCGGCTGGTCGCAATATGTAGCAGGTTTGATTGGCAGCAAAGGGCGTATGATTGCGCTGGATATCTTGCCGATGGATAGTCTGGCGGATGTAACTTTCATACAGGGCGATTTCCGCGAGGAAGCGGTGCTGAATGAATTGTTGGCGACTATTGGCGATCAGGTTGTGGATTTGATTATTTCCGATATGGCCCCAAATATGAGCGGTGTAAAATCTACCGATCAGGCGAAAAGTATGTATTTGGCGGAATTGGCGCTGGATTTCGTCCGTCAGCGTTTGGCAACGGGCGGCGATTTTTTGACGAAAGTTTTTCACGGCACGGGATTTGACAATTATTTTCGGGAGCTGAAAACGGATTTTAAAACGGTATTGACGCGCAAGCCTGAGGCATCGCGTGCGCGCAGTCAGGAAACTTATTTATTGGCCCGCGGTTTTCGCGGTACGCAGATTTCATAGGAAAGAGGTGATATTTTGAACGAGAAAAACAAATCGATATTAATTTGGGGCGGATTGATTCTGCTGTTCGTGGTGTTGATTAGCGAGGTGGGTAAATTCGGCTCTCCTTCGCAGTCGCGTACGGTGGCGTATTCGCAATTTTTAGATCGCGTCTATAACGGCGAAATTCGTTCCGCTGACATTAATATGCAGACAATGGTGATTGAATTCGTCGACAATTCCGGTAACCGCTATTTCACGAATAATCCTGAAATCAATACCAGCGCTTTAGTCGGGGACTTGCGCGCCAATAATGTCATGATTAGCAGCGAACCAATCAAACAGGAAAGCCTGCTCAGTCGCATTTTGATTAATCTACTGCCCTTGGTGCTGTTTATCGGTTTGTTTATTTTTATCTCGCGTCAAATGCAAGGCGGCGGAAAAGGCGGTGCTTTTTCTTTCGGCAAAAGCCGCGCCAAATTGATTCCCGAAGATAAAATTAAAGTGACTTTTGCCGATGTGGCGGGGGCTGATGAGGCAAAGCAAGATACGTATGAAATGGTCGAGTTTTTACGAGATCCAAGCAAATTCAGTAAATTAGGCGGAAAAATTCCGCGCGGCGTATTGATGGTAGGGCCGCCGGGAACGGGGAAAACCTTGCTTGCGCGCGCGATTGCCGGCGAAGCAAAAGTGCCGTTCTTTACCATTTCGGGTTCGGATTTTGTGGAAATGTTTGTGGGCGTCGGCGCTTCGCGCGTACGCGATATGTTCGAAGAAGCGAAAAAACATGCACCTTGCATTATTTTCATCGATGAAATTGATGCTGTTGGTCGTCAGCGTGGCGCGGGTTTGGGCGGCGGACATGACGAGCGCGAGCAAACTTTGAACCAATTGCTGGTAGAAATGGACGGTTTTGAAGGCAATGAAGGCGTGATTGTGATTGCGGCGACTAACCGCCCCGATGTTTTAGACCCTGCTTTATTGCGTCCGGGACGTTTCGACCGCCAAGTTACCGTCGGTCTGCCTGATCTGAAAGGACGAGAGCAGATTTTGAAAGTGCATATGCGTAAAAAGCCCATTGATGACAATGTAATTGCCAAAGATATTGCCCGCGGTACACCCGGTTTCTCAGGCGCGGATTTGGCGAATTTGGTTAATGAAGCGGCTTTGTTCGCGGCGCGTCGTGATCGCAGCACAATTACCATGCAGGATTTGGAAGATGCAAAAGATAAAATCATGATGGGCGCGGAGCGTCGCTCTATGGTTATGAGTGACAAAGAAAAAGAAATGACCGCCTATCATGAAGCAGGACATTGTATTATCGGACGCATCGTGCCCTCGCATGACCCGGTGTATAAGGTAACCATTATTCCGCGCGGTCGGGCATTGGGCGTAACGATGTTTTTGCCGGAAGCGGATCGATACAGTTATTCGAAAGAGCGCTTGGAAAGCCAGATTTCAACTTTATACGGTGGACGTTTGGCGGAAGAATTGATTTATGGCGCGGAACAAGTTTCTACGGGCGCATCAAACGATATTGAACGTGCGACTGCTATTGCGCGCAATATGGTAACGCAATGGGGATTGTCGGAAAAACTGGGTCCATTGCTGTATGCGGAAGAAGAAGGCGAAGTGTTTTTGGGGCGTTCGGTAACGCGTCATAAAAATGTATCTGATGACACCGCCAAGCTCATTGACGAAGAAATCCGCCTTATTATTGACCGCAATTATGAGCGGGCGCGGCAAATTCTTGAAGATAATATGGATATTTTGCATGAAATGGCGAAAGCGCTTGTGAAATACGAAACCATTGATGAAGGGCAAATCGATGATTTAATGGCGCGCAAACCGGTGCGGGCGCCTTCTGATTGGGACGAAAGCGGTCGGCATAAAATTGTTGCAGAGGAAAATATCCAAGCACCTGAAATCAATAAACCATTGATAGACGGCCAAGATAAACCTGCTGATAATATGGGGAATTCATAATGACTGAACAAACACTGCAATGCGGTCGATTTCAGCTCGATTTATCTTCAAGCAAAATTATGGGGGTGCTCAATTGCACACCCGATTCATTTTCAGACGGCGGAAAATTCGTACAAATAGATGCGGCATTGACACATGCGGAAACGATGATTGCGGAAGGCGCGGACATTATTGATATTGGTGCGGAATCCACGCGCCCGGGTGCCGCGGCAATCAGCGCAGAAGAAGAAATTGCCCGTTTGACCCCCGTTGTATCGGCATTAATTGCCGATGGACGCAAACCGATTTCGATTGATACCCGCCATACCAAAACCATGCAGGCAATGCTCGATCTTGGCGTGGATATGATTAATGACATCAGTGCGCTTGAAGCAGAAGGCGCAATAGATGCGGTAAAGCAAAGTTCCGTGGCAATCTGCTTGATGCATATGCGCGGTATTCCGCAAACCATGCAAAACCACACTCTATACGATAACGTCGTAACAGAAGTGGCTCAATATTTGGCGCGGCGGGCGGAACTTTGTCGCGAAGCGGGAATTGAAGCTAATCGAATTGTGCTTGATCCGGGATTTGGCTTTGCTAAAACGCCGGAACAGAATATGGCATTGATTGCTCAAATAAAAGCATTTTTAAATCTTAGCTATCCTGTACTGATAGGGGTTTCGCGCAAATCCACAATTGGGCATTATTTAGACAATCGCGCGGTCGAAGACAGAGTCATTGGAAGTGTTGTGTTAGCAGCATTAGGCGCTTATGAAGGGGCGCAGATTGTTCGTGTACACGATATTAAAGCAACAAAAGATGCCTTGTTGATGGTGGAAGCATTGAAAAATGCAAAAGTCATGTAGGTTTTCATAAAAATCTCAAAAATAAACTCTCTTAAAAACAGTCTGATGAGAAGAAAGTTTGGAATAAAAGTATTTGGCGCTTGCAAAGGAGGATGTTGAATGTATAATGCGCACCTCTCGAGACGTAGACGAGCTGATGAGTTGAAAG
>NZ_JBXGGR010000117.1:0-18546 GCF_056855035.1 Suttonella sp. | reverse complement strand
AAAATGATACGCCTTAAAACAAGATATTGAAATATTTTTCAATATCTTGAAAATTTTTATTGTCTCATTTTAATCTGAAGAAACTATAACATCCGTACCAGTAACAAAGAGGCTGATGTCAAAGCCTGCGCCGGCTGCGCCGTAAGCTGCTGCCGCACCTGCCAAGGGATGTCTGCCTAGAGAGTGGTAAATCATTGCCACCAAGGGAATGAGAATGAGGTAGTTGGCATCGGAGGCGATGCTGCCGCTGATGCCGACAATGAAGACGACAAATGTCAGCATAGAAGGCGGCGCTTTGGCTACGGTGTAATGGATTAAATTGCCGATCATGCCGACTTTATCCGCCAGTCCAATCCCGAACATGACGACAATAATCAGCCCTAATGGCGGGAAATTGATGAAATTGCTTACCATTGAACCAAGCACGTATTCTAATCCCGCGCCGGAGAGAAGATTTTTAACGCCGACAACCGCCTGCGTTTTCGGATTCGTTACCGTTACTCCTATCAAGGACATAATGCAGGAAACGACGGCAACGATGATGGCTAACCATAAAAAGAGAAAGAAAGGATGCGGCAGTTTATTGCCGATACGCTCCAAACCATTGAGAAATTTCTGCATCTTAAGCTCCTTTACCACAGTAGTCTTCGACAATACCCACAAATGCCGCAGCGGCGGTGGGCAAAATGGCATCATTAAAATCGTAGCGATGATTATGCAAATAAGCGCTGTCTATCCCATTGCCGACAAAGAAAAAACAGCCCAGGCGTTCTTGCAGGTAATAGGCAAAATCTTCCGCCCCCATGGTCGGCATATAATCGATTTGCTGCACATCGGCTTGCGGCAGGATTGTTTGAATCGCACGCAAAGCACGCTCGGTTTCCTCGCGATGATTTTCCAGCGGCGGAATGTGATGAATATGCTCCAGCCTGAATTCGGCTTCAAAAGGCGCGCAAACGCCGGCAATCAAAGCCTCGAGTTTACCGACTAATTGCCGGCGGCTTTCCGCGCTGTCGCTGCGGATATTGATGATGATTTTGGCAGTCTCGGGAATGATGTTGTCGGCATTGCCCGCCTCAAAACCCGTAACACTGATAACGCCGGCTTTTAAAGGCGATTTGGCTCTTGAAACAATGCCTTGCAATTGCATAATGACGGCTGCGCCCAGATAAATCGGATCAACCGCCAAATGCGGCATAGCGGAATGCCCCGAACGGCCTTGCAAGGTTAAATAAAAAGTATCGTTGCCGCCCATTGTTGAACCGGCTTTGGCGAAAATCGCGCCGGTTTCATAACCGGGACGGTTGTGATAGCCGAAAACCGCATCCACACGCGGATTTTCCAAGACACCGGCTTTGACCATTTTTTCTGCCCCATTACCGCCTTCTTCGGCAGGTTGGAAAATCAGCTTAATCACGCCGGATAATTGCGCTTTGCGGCGAATAATTTCCGTAGCGGCGAGCAATAAAGTGGCGGTATGTCCGTCATGTCCGCAGGCATGCATTTTGCCGCTGTATTCAGAGCGATAGGGCAGATCATTGGCTTCTTCAATCGGCAGCGCGTCCATATCGGCACGCAAAGCAATCACGGCTCCGGCACGCCCTGTGTCTAATGTTGCCAACACACCGGTACCGGCAATACCAGTTTTCACTTCATAGCCTAAGGCGCTCAAGCGTCGGGCGACCAGTGCCGCCGTGCCGTGTTCCTCATATTGCAATTCGGGGTGCTGATGGATGTAATGCCGATCAGCGGCGGCTTGTTGAATGGCTTCGGTATCAAACATATACTCTCCTCTTTTTTCTCATAAAAGCCGACATCGAATAGATGTCGGCGCAAAAATAGCTTGAGTTTCTAGCGATGTAAAGCTAAAAACTCAGCAAAGGAGAATATCTTTATTAACTATTGCAATAAGAAATTGTTTTTGCTTGATATCAAGCCGCAGAAAAAATACTTGCCGTTTATTGCAAATCAGCCAATGCCTTTTTGGCGGCTTCATGCCCTTGCGCGGCGGCAAGACTGAGCCATTGCTGCGCTTTTGTCGCCTGATAGGCAATGCTGCCTTTTTTGCCGTACAGTATGCCGAGGTGGTATTGCGCCGCTGTATAGTTTTGCTCAGCCGCCATCAGATAGTAGCGTTCGGCAAGTCCGATATCGCTTAAGCCGACCACGCCATGTTCATAAAGCACGCCGAGATTGTATTGCGCTTCTGCCAGTCCCGCATTGGCGGCGAGTTTCAGCCATGCAATCGCCTGCACTTCATTTTGCGCCACCGCATTTTCGCCGCGCAAATAGCCCATGCCGAGTTCGTATTGGGCACGCATATCGCCTTTGACCGCAGCTTGGTGCAGGGCATCGGCAGCCGCTGTTTTTTCGCCGAGACGATAATTCAGTACATAACGCTCATAATGCGCGGCGGCAGTATCATCTGTCAGAGCCGCGAGGCGTTCTGCTATGATGCTATCGGTACCATCGGCATTTACATCGCCGATGGACATGTGATTCCATTCGGCTTGGGAAAAAATGTCGCTGCCGAGCAGAGGCGCTTCGCTTGGCTCTGCGGCAGCAAAACCGTAAGCGAATAAAAAGCTGAATAAGAGAGTGCGGAAAAGGGTTTTGTTCATAGATAGGCACTGATTAACATATTGGATGTTCATTAAAAAAACCGCCGTAGCGGTTTTAAGCATGATTAGTTTTTATCCGGACCGTTATAGATACCGTATAGCACCAAGCTGTGGTCTTCTAAGGTAAAGCCATGTTCGGCGGCAATTTCTTTTTGGCGTTTGGCAATGACTTCATCATAAAATTCCACGACTTTGCCTGTTTTCACGCAAATCAGGTGGTCATGATGCTCGCCGTTGTCTATTTCAAATACGCTGTGGCTGCCTTCAAAATTATGGCGTTTTAAAATGCCCGCCTGCTCAAATTGCGTCAATACGCGGTAAATGGTTGCCAAACCGATGTCTTCATCGGCTTTAAGCAGGATTTTATATACGTCTTCCGCGGAAAGATGTACATCGTTGGACGAGGTTTCTCTTTCCATGATTTCCAAAATTTTCATCCGCGGGCCTGTGACTTTCAATCCGGCGCGTTTGATTTGCTGACTCATGCGTAAACTCCTTTATTTAACGTGGGTTGTCTCAGAACCTCTATTATGCGGCTATTCATTTTTTCCGCAAGTGTTTAGGCGCTGATGCTTGTCTTTAATTCTGCCAAAGCCTGTTGTTCAATCTGGCGAATCCGCTCGGCAGAGACTTGGTATTTGTCCGCCAAACTTTGCAGGGTGGCTTTGTCTTCATTCAACCAACGGGTTTCCACGATTTCGCGGCTGCGCGCATCGAGCTTGTTCAAGCCCAGATGCAGGCGGCGGTGCATCAAATGGGTTTGCTCTTCGCGTTCGGTGCTGCGTGCAGGGTCGATGTTCTCATCAACCAGCCAAGCGGAAGGGGCAAAGCTGTCTTCTTCGTCGCTATCGAGTGGGTCAAAGGCAATATCCTGACCTTGCAGGCGGCTTTCCATTTCATAGACGTCTTTGATGCTGACGTCCAATTCATCGGCAATAGCTTGCGCTTCGTTTTCATTCAACCAATTAGCGGATTTTTTCATGCTGCGCAGATTGAAGAATAATTTGCGCTGCGCTTTGGTAGTGGCAATTTTCATCATACGGAAATTGCGAATCACATATTCATGGATTTCCGATTTAATCCAATGCACGGCAAAAGAAATCAGGCGCACACCGCGTTGCGGCTCGAATCGTTTGACGGCTTTCATCAAGCCGATATTACCTTCTTGGATTAAATCGCCCAGCGGCAAACCGTAGCCTAAAAAACCGCGCGCAATATGCACGACAAATTTCAAATGATGCACGATTAGGGCTTGCGCGGCTTCCAAAGATTGGTGTTTTTGCAATTGCTCCGCCAATTCGCGTTCTTGCTCGGCTTCTAAGACGGGAATTTGACGCACTTTGGCGATATAGAGGTCAATATCGCTGCTTGGGGTCAGCCAAAACGAAGGCGCAGCAACGGATAATTGAGAATTCTGCATAGAAATAGTAGTTGCTGTCATGGTCTTTCCTTCAATAAATTTTACTCGTTGTATAGTAGCACATTCACAAAATCACGCACATTAAAAGGACGTAAATCGTCCGCTTTTTCCCCGACACCGATAAAGCGTATCGGCAGGCGCAGTTGGTGGCTGATGGCAAATAAAATGCCGCCCTTCGCCGTGCCGTCCAGTTTGCTGACGACCAAGCCGTCCAGCCCGACGGCTTCATGGAAATGCTTGGCTTGGCGCAGCGCGTTTTGTCCGTTGCCCGCATCGATGACCAATAAGGTTTGCTGCGGCACGGCGGGATCGAGTTTTTGCAGCACTCTTTTGATTTTTTTGAGTTCTTCCATTAAATGGTCTTGAGTATGCAAACGTCCCGCGGTGTCGATAATCAACACATCTGCGCCGCGCGCCTGCGCCGATTGCAGAGCGTCGTAAGCGACAGAAGCGGAATCCGCTCCGGTTTTTTGCGCAATCACAGGTACTTGATTGCGTTCGCCCCAGGTTTGCAATTGTTCGACCGCTGCCGCACGGAAAGTATCGCCGGCGGCGAGCATGACTTTTTTGCCTTCGCTTTTAAAACGGTGCGCCAATTTGCCGATGGTAGTGGTTTTGCCCGCGCCGTTAATCCCGACCATGAGAATGACATAAGGTTTGGCACCGTCCGTATCCAAGGCTTGCTCATAGGGCATGAGTAAATCGCACATATGCTCGGCAACGCGCTGCTGCACGGCGGCGACATCTTGCAATTGATTGCGCTCTAATTGCGCGCTGACGTCATCGATGATTTGCATGGTTACTTCCATGCCGACATCGGCACTCAGCAATTGCATTTCCAAATCTTCAATCAGGTCTTTGTCCAGCGTTTTCTTACCTAAGAATAAATCGGTAAATCCGCTGCGGGTTTTGCTCAATCCCGCTTTCAGGCGGGCAAAATAGCCTTGTTTTTCTGTTGCCGCATTATCCGTATCGCTGCTGATAATGGCTTCGCTTGCCGGCGAAGTGTCAGGCATTGCGCTCTCAATCGGCGCTTCAAGATAAGTATGACTCTCTGCTTGGACGGCGGTTTCCGCTGGCTGAAGCACTTCTTCGGCAGGAGCATCAGAAGCCTCCGCCGCGGGCGATGCTTCATCGGTTTGCAGCGCGACTTCTGCCTGCTCAAGCTCAGGCGTCTCTTCCGCCGCATTGTGTTCTTCTTTGCCTTTTTTAAACCAATTAAAAATCATGTATTTTCCTTCTTTTGATGGATATGCCGCATTTGGCTATGCAGTATAGCTTATGCCTCGCGGCTGCGGCGCATTTTTAGCCCGATTTCGCGCGTGGCGGCAATCGCCCCCGGTTTTTGCAGGGTAATGGTAATGGCTTGCGCCAGCGGAAATTGGCCGAACAATTCTTCCAATAAGGCGGCGGCAAAGACTTCTAATAAGCCGAAGGCGCTGTCGCGAGCAAATGCGCATACGCAATCCGCTACCGCCGCATAATTAATCGCATGACTAATATCATCGCTTTCAATTGCCTGACTGAAATCGGTTTCCATTTCCAAGCTGATAATCAGGCTTTGCGGCTGAATTTGCTCATGCGGCAAAATGCCGATAATGGTGCTGGTTTTAATATTGTGTAGATAAATGATGTCTTTCATTTTAAATGTCCTTGCGGGTCGAGCGCGCTTTTTCTGCCGCTTTGTCTGAAAACATAGCCATTAAAGCGAAATTTGTGTCAAGATAGGCGGACAATTTTAGCCTAGAAGGAGAAATTATGCAGATTATTGCCGTCATTGCCGCCGCTGTGGCGGGCTATTTAAGCGGTTCTTTAAGCAGCGCCGTGATTGTATGCCGCATGATGGGGCTGCCCGATCCGCGTTCTCAAGGCTCGGGCAATCCCGGCGCTACGAATGTAATGCGCATCGGCGGTAAAAAAGCTGCTGCCATTACCTTGGCAGGCGATTTGCTCAAAGGTCTGATTCCCGTGCTGATACTCAAAATGCTTTTCCCCGCGCATGACCATCTGTGGATTGCGGCAGGCTTAGGTGCATTTTTCGGGCATCTGTATCCGATATTCTTCGCCTTTCAAGGCGGCAAAGGTGTGGCAACCGCCATCGGCGTACTGCTGGCCTGGCATTGGCCTGTCGCCCTGATTTGCATCGTGATTTGGCTGGGTATTTTCCTCTTGACGCGTGTTTCCTCCCTATCCGCCCTCATCGCCTCTTTCTGCGCGCCTTGGCTGGCATTTTTCTGGATTGCCGATAAAAAATTGCCGATGGCAATTCTGGCGATGGTCGCCGTCTTGATTTACAGACATCGCGAAAACATCCGCCGCTTGGCCAAAGGCGAAGAAAGTGCCTTTAAAAAACGTTGAAACATAGGGAGAAAACATGCGACTTCATCATGTGGCTTTGATTGCCAGCGATTATGTCCTCAGCAAAGCTTTTTACACGCAAATCTTAGGCTTAAAGATTTTGGCGGAGCATTACCGCGCCGAGCGCGACTCTTGGAAATGCGATTTAGCCGCCCCTGACGGACATTATCTCTTGGAACTGTTTTCCTTCCCCAATCCGCCGCCGCGTACCAACGATCCGGAGGCCTGCGGTCTGCGACATTTGGCTTTCGCCGTGCCCAATGTGGCAAAAATGCGACAAAATTTACTGCATAAAGGCGTATATTGCGAAGCCATCCGCATCGATCCTTATACCGAACGCGCCTTTTTCTTTATTAAAGACCCCGATGCTCTGCCGATAGAATTTTATGAAATCCCCTGAACTGCATCCCTGCCCTTGGGCGGCAAAAGAAGATTTTTATTTGGATTATCACGATAATGAATGGGGCATTCCCTGCTATGACAGCCGGCATTTGTTTGCCATGCTGTGCTTGGAAGGCGCGCAGGCAGGTTTGAGTTGGCGGACAATTCTGCTGCGCCGCCCCGCCTATTACGCCGCTTTTGATGATTTCGACCCTGAAAAAATGGCGGCATACGATGATGCCAAATACGCCGCATTACTCGAAAATAGCGGCATTATCCGCAATAAACTCAAGATCAAAGCCTTTATCAGCAATGCCCAAACCTACCTGCGCATTAGCGAGCGGCAGGCATTTGCCGATTATCTGTGGCAGATGGTCGGCGGCAATCCGCATATCCATTATTTTCAGAACTTAAGCGAAATTCCCACGCAAAACAGCCTTTCCGAAGCAATGAGTAAGCAATTGAAAAAAGACGGCTTTCGCTTTGTCGGCCCGACGATTTGCTATGCCTTTATGCAGTCTATGGGCATGGTAAACGACCATTTGACCACTTGCTACTGCCATCCCATGTATCAATCCCTTGAGAATACATAGCATTTCCTATTAAAACAGCAAGCCGATGAAATTGCGATGCTACGCGATATGTTGGCTTTTTTGAAAAAAGAAGCCGAAGCAGATTAAAATCAGATGGAATAAAAGGGGGGCTTTGAACAGCCCCCTTTTTTATTGCTTTTATTCTACCGTAACCGATTTTGCCAAATGGCGCGGCTGATCCACGTCCGTGCCTTTGAGCAGGGCGACGTGATAGGCGAGCAGTTGCAAGGGAATGACGGCGGCAATGCTGGCGCTGAGGTCATTGAGTTCGCCCAAGCGGATGATTTGCGCTTCGGGGAAGGGAGCGGTATTGCAGCGCGAGTCGGCAAGCAGAATGATGTTGCCGCCGCGTGCCTGCACTTCTTGCAGATTGCTGAGGACTTTTTCTTCGACGCGGTCGTGTTTGACGAGGGCGACAACTGGCATATGTTCGTCAACAAGGGCGAGCGGTCCGTGTTTGAGTTCGCCTGCCGGATAGGCTTCGGCGTGAATATAGGTCAGTTCTTTGAGTTTTAATGCACCTTCGGCGGCAATGGCGCTCATTTCTCCGCGACCGAGGAAGAGGCAGCCGTGGCGGTGCTCGATAAGTTTGGCGGCGGCGGCGATTTGCGGTTCTAGGGCGAGGATGTCTTGTAATTGGCGGGGCAGTTGTTCCAAAGCGCTTAAATCGGGTTCTTGTCCGCTTTGCAAGGCGAGGATGAGGGCATTGACGAGGTGCAAGACGGTAATTTGGGTAACGAATGCCTTGGTGGAGGCGACGCCGATTTCGCGCCCTGCACGAGTCAGGAGGTTAAAGTTTGCCGCTCTGGTCAGCGCGCTTTCGGGCACGTTGCAGATGGCGAGAAAATCTAAATATTTACCGCTGTTTTTGGCTTTTTCCAGCGCGGCGAGGGTGTCGGCGGTTTCGCCCGATTGCGAGAGACTGAGAAATAGGGTGTTTTCAGGCACGGCGACGTCGCGGTAGAGATATTCGCTGGCGTATTCGACGTGGGTGGCGATGCCGCTTTCTTCAAAGCGGTATTTCATGACTAATCCCGCATGGTAGCTGGTGCCGCAGGCGATGATGTGCAGTTGGCGCGTGCTTTTGAGGGCGTCTAAGAGTTCGGGGCGGAAAGAGGCAAGTTGCAATTTGCCGTGGGCAAGGCGGCCTTCAAGGGTGTCGGCAATGGCGGTGGGTTGTTCAAAGATTTCTTTTTGCATGAAATGCTTGTATTCGCCTTTGCCGCTGATATCGCTGCTTTGGTCGCTTTCTACGATGTCCCGCGTAACCAGTTGGTCTTGCGCGTCATAGATGCGGTATTCGCCGCGCGTAATTACCGCCAAATCGCTTTCTTTCATGTAGATAAAGCGGCGTGTAACCGGCAGCAGGGCGAAAATATCGGAGGCGATGAAGTGTTCGCCGATACCGATGCCGATGACCATCGGCGAGCCGTGACGTATGGCGACGATTTCATCGGGTTTGTCTGCCGCCATGACCGCAATCGCATAAGCGCCGCGCAGTCGGGTGAGGCTTTGGCGGACGGCTTGCTGCAAATTGCCGCTGTCGCGATAATGATGATGAATGAGATGGGCGATGGTTTCGGTGTCGGTTTCGGAGCTGAACACATAGCCTAGGGCGCTGAGTTCCGCGCGGATTTCCTGATAGTTTTCAATGATGCCGTTATGCACGAGGGCAATGCTGTCGCTGCTCATATGCGGGTGGGCATTGGCTTCGCTGGGTACGCCGTGTGTTGCCCAGCGGGTGTGGGCGATGCCGCTTTGTCCTTGCACGGCATTTGCTTGCGCTTTGCTGACCAAGCTCGCCACTTTGCCCACGGCGCGGGTGCGTACAATGGCATTGCCATTATTGACCGCCAGCCCTGCGGAGTCGTAGCCGCGGTATTCCAAGCGTTTCAGCCCTTCCAATAAAATCGGCACGACATTTCTTTCTGCCACGCCGGCGACGATTCCGCACATAAGTTTTTCCTTAATATCAAATAAAAGAGCGCTAATATATGCAGGGCTTTGGGGCTTGTCAAACATGGCGTTTTGTTCAGAGAGCTTTATTTCTCTTATTTTGTAACCATTCCCTTTATTCTCAACAAGGAGATGATGATGCCTTTATTATTGTTTTTTGCGATTTGGTTAGTGTTGGAGCTGATGGTGCTGTCGGCGGTGGTTGATGTATTCAGTGTCTTGGGGACGTTGGCTTTAGTGATTGCTTCCGTGCTGGCCGGCATAGCGATTTTACGCGGCGAGCAAATCAGGCTGTTGCTGAAAATGCAGCAGGCGCAGCCCCTACATCAAGGCGATGGCGGCGGTATTTACCGCGTATTGGCAGGGGTGCTGCTGATTTTCCCCGGTTTTATCAGCGATATTTTGGCATTGTGTCTGTTTTTTGCGCCGCTGCGCCGCTTATTGGGACTGGGGCTGTTGCGCGCGTTTAAGCCCGAGCGCGTGGTGCGCGGTTTTGGATTTAAAATGAAACCCGATGCCAGCTATGAATATGACGGCGAAGTGCAGGCACATCGTGCCGACGGCAGCGTAATTGAGGCGGAAATTATCGATTCTTCCACGCCGCGCAAGAGAGATTAGCCGTGCAAGCGCATCAATCTTTATTATTAGACTATTACGAGCTGACGATGGCGAACGCCTATTTTGCCCAAGGGCGGGCGCAGGAATGGGCGGTCTTTGATTACTATTTCCGCCGCGTACCCGATAACGGCGGCTTTGCGATTTTCGCCGGACTGGAAACGGTTTTGGATTATGTGCGCGAGCTGTCTTTTAGCGCTGAACAGATAGATTTTTTGCGGCAAAAAGACGGATTTGACGAAGGTTTTTTGCAATATTTACGCGATTTCCGTTTTGGCGGCGAGATTTACGCCTTTGCCGAAGGTTCGGTGGTTTTCCCCAATGAACCGCTGCTCAGCGTGCGTGCGCCTTTAATTGATTGTCAGATTTTAGAAACCTTCCTTTTGCTGACGCTCAATCATCAATCCTTGATTGCGACCAAGGCGGCGCGGATTTGCGCCCAAGCGCAGGGGCGTAAGGTATTTGAGTTCGGCTCGCGCCGCGCACATGGCGCAGATGCGGCTTTATACGGTGCGCGTGCCGCTTATATCGGCGGCGTGGCGGCAAGCGCTAATACGCAGGCGGAAGTGGTCTTCGGCGTACCGGCAGTCGGCACGATGGCGCATGCTTTCGTGCAGAGTTTTGCCGATGAATACAGCGCCTTTGCCACCTATGCCCAGACTTACCCCGATCATACGGTATTGCTGATAGATACTTACGATGTGCTGCGCAGCGGCTTACCCAATGCCATTCGCCTGCAGCAGGAAGTATTGCAGCCTTTGGGCAAGCGGCTTAAAGGCATTCGTATCGACAGCGGCGATTTGACGTATTTAAGCCGCCGTTGCCGCGAATTGTTGGACGCTGCCGGCATGCAGGATTGCGAGATTATGGTGTCTAATAGTTTGGATGAATTCATTATTAAAGATTTAATTCAGCAGGGCGCGGCGATTGACGGTTTCGGCGTGGGCGAACGTCTGATTACCGCGCGCAGCGAACCGGTGTTCGGCGGTGTGTATAAAATCGTTTCTTTAGAAAAAGCCGGCAAAGCCGAGCCGAAAATCAAAATCAGCGAAAACTTGATTAAAACCACGATCCCCGCCTTTAAACAGGTTTGGCGTTTATATAATCAGGCGCAGATGGCGATTGCGGACGTGGTGAGTTTGCGCGAAGAAACCATAGACGGCAGTCAGCCTTATACCTTATTCGATCCGCAAGCACCGTGGAAACGTAAAACCGTGCAGGATTTTCATGCCAAACCTTGTCTGCAACTGGTGTGGCAGGGCGGCAAAGCCGTGCAAAAACGCCCGACTTTGGCGGAAATTCGCGCCTATGTGCAAAGCGAATTGAATACTTTATGGTGCGAAGTCAAGCGTTTGGAAAATCCGCATGGTTATTATGTGGATTTGTCGCAGTCGCTGTGGAATTTAAAACAGGATATGTTGGATGGAATTGCCAAAGAAATGGAGGCAGGGCGATGAATTGGCTGAAATATGCGGATTATGTCTGCGAATGGTTGGAAGAGCAGCGGCGCGAACTCTATGCCATGGACGGCTATGTCTTGGGCTTGAGCGGCGGTGTGGATTCGGCAGTCTGCGCTTATTTGCTGGCGCGCATTGATGCGACGAAACATATTTACATGTTGCCGGCGGCGGTCAGCAGTGCGGCGGATTTGGCGGATGCGCAGGCGGTTTTAGACGGTGCAGGCTTAAGCGGCGAGACAATTTCGATTGCGCCGATGTATGAGGCGGTGATGGGGCAAATCAGCGCCGCTTTATCGCCCAATCCCGAGCGGCAGCAAGTCTTGCACGGCAATTTGATGGCGCGTTTGCGCATGGTCAGCCTTTACACTTTGGCGCAGAGCCATCGCGCGATTGTCTTGGGTACGGATAATCTGGCGGAAAGCTATACCGGTTATTTCACCAAATTCGGCGACGGCGCGGCGGATGTATTGCCGCTGGCGCGTTTGCGCAAAGAGCAGGTATTTGCCTTGGGTGCGGCTTTGGGCGTGCCGGCGCAAGTGCTGAACAAAGCGCCCAGCGCGGACTTGTGGGAAGGGCAGACGGATGAGGGCGAATTGGGTTTCAGCTATGCCGATTTAGACCGCTTTCTGCGCGGTGAAAGCGTATCGGCGGAGACGCAAGAGAGGATTGCTTTTTGGCACGATCGTTCGCGACACAAGCGGATCTTGCCGCCGCAGCCCGCCGCGCCTGAAGAAATCGATGCGCTATGATAGACTGCGCCTTTTATTTGCGCCCAAAGGATAAGATGAAAGCTGTCGTACAAAAATTCCTGTTATTGATTTGGCTGCCGCTTTTGCTGTGGCAGCCGCTTTTCGCGCAGCAAGCGGCGATTGATGATTTGGTTTCCGGCTATGTGCTGATGGATGCCGAAAGTGGGCAGATTTTGCGCGAACGCAATGCCGATCAAGCCTTGCCGCCTGCCAGCATTACCAAATTGATGACCGCCTATTTGACTTTCCAAGCCCTGCAAAGCGGCAAAATCACGCTGGAAGACAAGGTCAGTATCAGTCAGCAAGCCTATAAGCAGGAAGGCTCGCGCATGTTTGTGGAGATTAATTCGCAAGTGGCGGTGGGCGATTTGATTCAAGGCATGATTGTGCAGTCGGGCAATGATGCCAGCGTGGCTTTGGCGGAATATCTCGGCGGCTCGGTGGAAGGTTTTGCACAGATGATGAATCAGGCGGCGGCGCAATTGGGGATGAAAAATACCCATTTCGTCAATCCTACCGGTATGCCCGACGAGGCGCATTACAGCAGTGCGCGCGATATTGCCCTGCTGGCGCGGGCGATTATCATGCAATTCCCCGAATATTATCATTATTACAGTCAGAAAGAATTTTTATGGAATAAAATCAAGCAGCAAAATCGCAACCGCTTATTGTGGCGCAATGCCAATGTCGACGGGCTGAAAACCGGCTATACCGATGCGGCGGGCTTTTGCTTGGTGGCTTCGGAAAAGCGCGGCGAGGCGCGTATGATTAGCGTGGTATTGGGGGCGAAGAAAGAAGAGCATCGCTATGAGGCTTCTTTGCAATTGCTCAATAGCGGTTTTGCTCTGTTCAGCCGCATCAGTCCCGTGCAGGCAGGGCAGGTCTTAAGCCAAGCGCAGGTGTTTAAAGGCGAGACGGACAGCGTCAATATTGCGGCGCAGCAAACCCTTAATCTGCTTCTGCCGAATGAGGCGAAAAACAGCTTGACCGCGACTTTGAATATCAACGGTACGCTGGTTGCCCCGATTGCCAAAGGGCAGGTGTTGGGCGATATCCGTATCGCGGCGGGCGGACAAGTCTATGCGACCGTGCCGGCGGTGGCGGCGGAAGCGGTGGCGGAAGCCGGCTTTTTCAAACGTACTTGGCATGGTTTAAAAATGTGGTGGAATAATGACTAATACAGACAATCAAACGGCAGGCGAAGAAACCTTAATCGAGTTTCCTGCCCGCTTTCCCATTAAAATTACAGGTAAAAATACCCCCGAATTTCAGGCGGAGATTTTAGACATCGTCAATCGACTCATTCCCGAGCAAGACCGCTTGGGAATGAAAGAACAAGCCAGCAAAAACGGCAATTATCTGGCAATCAGCCTGACGGCGATGTTTTATGATAAAGCCGCCATCGATGCGGTCTATCAAGCCTTGAGCGACTCGCCGCATGTGATTATGGCATTGTGATGCAGGCGCAAGGCTTGCCGGTCGTTTCTCTCGGGCTGCGCGATTACCGCGAGATTTGGCATGCGATGCTGGATTACACCCAAAAGCGCCGCCGCAGTCCTGAAGACGATGCTCTATGGCTGGTGCAGCATCCGCCGGTTTTTACGCAGGGCTTGGCGGGCAAAGCCGAGCATTTGCTGGCAACCGGCGATATTCCCGTCGTGCATATCGATCGCGGCGGACAAGTTACCTATCACGGGCCGGGTCAGGCGGTGATTTATTTATTGCTGGATATCAAAAGCGCAGGAGTTGGTATTCGTCCCTTGGTCAGCATGATTGAGCAAACGACGATTGACAGCTTAAAGCCTTACGGCATTCAGGCCGCCGCGCGTGCCGATGCCCCCGGCGTTTATGTTGCAGACGGGCGTAAAATCGCTTCTTTAGGCTTAAAAGTCAGCCGCGGCTGCACCTATCACGGCGTGGCGGTGAATGTGGATATGGACTTGTCGCCCTTTGCCCGCATCAATCCCTGCGGATTGCAGGGCATGAAAATGGCGCAAATCCGCGAATGGGCGGCGGTAGAAACAGAAGGTTTTTCGCAGCAATGGGCGGCGCACTTTGCCCGACATTGGTTGGCGGCGCAAGCCGGATGAGCTTATTGGAAAATGCGCGTAAAATACGCGCCAACAATTGAAAAAAGGAAATGTTGTGGTTATTACACGTTTTGCGCCCAGTCCGACGGGCGATTTGCATATCGGCGGTGTGCGCACCGCTTTATTCTCATGGCTGCATGCGCGTCAGCATCAAGGCGTATTCCGTCTGCGGATTGAAGACACCGACCGCGAACGCTCAACCGAAGCCTCTACCCAAGTCATTTTAGACGGCATGCGCTGGCTGGGGCTTAATGCCGACGGCGACATTGTCCGCCAAAGCCAACGCTTTGATTTGTATAATCAAGTCATTGAAGACATGATTGCCAAAGGCTTGGCGTATTATTGTTGGTGCAGCCCCGAAGAGCTGGAAGCCATGCGTGAAGCGCAGAAGGCACGCGGCGAAAAACCGCGCTATAACGGCAAATACCGTAACGGCGGAGAACCTGTTGCTGGTGTGCAGCCGGTCGTGCGTTTTAAAAATCCTTTAGACGGTTCGGTCAGTTGGGATGACCAAGTGCGCGGAAAAATCACGATTCAAAATAATGAATTGGACGATTTTATTATCCGCCGCAGCGACGGCACGCCCACCTATAATTTCTGCGTCGTCATCGATGATGCCGAGCAGCAAGTCAGCATGGTCATTCGCGGTGAAGACCATATCAGCAACACGCCGCGCCAAATCAACCTCTATCAGGCATTGGGCTATGCCGTGCCGACCTTTGCTCATGTGCCGATGATTCTCGGCGACGACGGACAGCGTTTGTCAAAACGCCACGGCGCAACCAATGTTTTGGATTATCGAAGCGAAGGCTATTTACCTGAAGCCATTATTAATTATCTCGTGCGTTTGGGCTGGTCGCATGGCGATCAGGAAATCTTCTCGCTAGAAGAATTGATGCAATATTTCCGCATCAATCAAGTCAATAGCGCGCCATCCGCCTTTAATACCGAAAAATTGCGTTGGCTGAACCAGCACTATCTGCAACAAGCCGACAGCGCGCGTCTGCAAGCCCTGCTGCCGGATTATCTGCAAGCGCAGGGCTATGATTTGGCAGCGCATACCTTAGCCGCCGCCATTCCGCATTATTTGGAACGCGCTAAGACTTTGAAAGAAATGGCGGAACATATGCGCTGGATAGCAGTTGATCCGCAGGAATACCCGACGGAAGCGCAGAAAAAAGCCTTTAAGGACGAGCAGACCGGCGAGCGTTTGGCATATTTGGCGGAAAAATTAGCGGCATTAGGCGATTTTAACGAACACAGCGTGCATGCTGCGATTGAAGAAACGGTCGCGCATTTCGATATCGGCTTCGGCAAAATTGGACAGCCGGCGCGTCTTGCGCTGACAGGCGGCGCACCCTCGCCGGATTTAGCCGTCAGTTTTGTCTTGGCGGGCAAAGAGGCGGCCGTGCGGCGTTTGCAAGCAGTAGTTGCCTATTTAAACAAAATCAAAGCATAAGCAAATTTCTTGGGCGCAAAGCGGAAAAAAGATTGACACCTGATTTTCCTCTGTTAAAATTTGCCCCTCACTCACACAGTGAGGGGCTATAGCTCAGCTGGGAGAGCGCTTGCATGGCATGCAAGAGGTCAGCGGTTCGATCCCGCTTAGCTCCACCAATTTATGTTGCGTCCCCTTCGTCTAGCGGTTAGGACATCGCCCTTTCACGGCGGTAACAGGGGTTCGAACCCCCTAGGGGACGCCATTTTCTTGCTGTGTTTGTTTGACTAATTTCAATTAGTCCCCTTCGTCTAGTGGCCTAGGACATCGCCCTTTCACGGCGGTAACAGGGGTTCGAACCCCCTAGGGGACGCCATCTTTTCTGAAAAATAGGAAACTGCGTTTATCTAAATCAGCAGAAAAATATTTCTGGAATTTCTCTTAAATATAGAAATTTATCAGAATATCGAATGATCGTCTTGGCAATAGTATCTAATTTTGTTAATCATATTTTTCGTTACTCTGGTATCAATTTCTGCATATGGAAAAGATTTTGTTATAAGGAGTTAATGTGTCTGATACTAAGGAATTTAATTCATTCGTTTTGCAGGAATCGACAAAGCATTCCAATGTTTATCGCCATTTAGGAACTTTTGACTCGGATAAGAATTTTCATCAGCGCGCAACGCAGGCAAGTAATGCAAAAATTGATAAATTTACCTTTATCGGCGTACTAGTGATTTTGCTGAGCGTAACGGTGCCTTTGATTTTTTTTCCGGAGCAGGGGGCGTATTGGGTCGGGCAGACCAAGCAGTTCGTCACTAATAAATTGGGTGGTATTTATTTGTTTTTTGGCGTATTGTCAGTTGTTTTCGTGACTTATATCGCTTTTTCGGATATCGGCAATATCAAATTGGGCAAGCCGGAAGACGAGATTGAATTTAAAACCGGCTCTTGGGCGGCGATGATGTTTTGCGGCGGCATCGGCGCCAGTATTCTATATTGGGGAATTTTGGAATGGGTCTACTATTACCAAGGACCGCCTTTCGGCATTGAGCCGCAGTCAGCGCAAGCGATTCGCTGGGCAAGTACTTACGGCATGTTCCATTGGGGGCCTGTGGCTTGGGCGATTTATTTGGTGCCGGCGGTATCGATTGCGTATTTCGCACATGTGCGCAATTCGCCGATTTTAAAAGTCAGTCAAAGTTTGATGCCCTTATTAGGCGAGCGTTTTGCTAAAAGCAATTGGGGACGTTTGATTGACGTATTTTTTATTTTCGGCATGATCGGCGGCGGCGCTACGACTTTAGGCTTGGCATCGCCGATGATTACCGACGGTCTGCATGATTTGTTCGGTACGCCGCGCAATATTACGATGCAGTTGGGCGTATTGTTTATCACCACAATGATTTTCGCCTATTCGGCTTATCAAGGTCTGCGCGGCGGTATTCAATTTTTATCCAATATCAATTTTTATCTGGCATTAGGCTTTTTGCTCTTTGTGCTGATTTGCGGGCCGACCGTATTTATTTTGAACACGGGTTTGGAAGCTTTGGGGCGTTCGATTTCAAATATCGTTACGATGATGACTTGGACGGAGGCTTTCGGCGAATTTAATCAGCATGGTTTCAAACGCACGGGTTTCCCGCAGGATTGGACGGTATTCTATTGGGCTTGGTGGTTGGTATTTGCTCCGACTATCGGTTTGTTTATCGCTAAAATCTCAAAAGGTCGTACCATTCGCCAGATGGCGGTAGGTTCTATGTTTTTCGGTTCATTGGGCTGCGCGGTATTTTTCATCGTATTGGGCAATTACGGCTTGTATATGCAGTTGTCCGGCACTTTGGATGTCTTGAATACCTTAGAAATACAGGGCGCAACGGCGACGATTTTCGCGATTTTGCATACTTTACCGATGGCGAAAGTCGTGATTGCGGTCTTTACGGTATTGGCGATTATTTTTACCGCCACGACTTTTGACAGCATTTCTTATATTTTGGCTTCCGTCGTGCAGCATGAAGTAGATGAGGAGCCGATGCGTTGGAATCGTTTGTTTTGGGCCTTTACCCTGTGTTTAATGCCGGCTACGCTGATGTTTATCGGCGATTTGAATACATTGCAAACTGCTTCTATTTTTGCCGGTGCACCTTTGATTGTTATCATGAGCTTGATTATGTTCTCCACCATTAAGGCAGCGAAATACGATTTGCACTATCAGCCGGATTATTCTTTGAAAACGATTTATATTGAAGAAGTACCGGAAAATGCGCCTTGGGAGCAGGGCGAAACTTCGATAGCGCCGGAAGGTTCCGTTTTGGCGCAGCAGGTCATTTATGAAGAAATGCGCCAACAGCAACGGGAAGAAACCTTGCCGAATAATAATGCAGAGCAGGAAAAATAAAGGTATGCTGCGAAGCAGTCGCTGATGCGGCTGCTTTTTTAATATTAAGGCTCTAGACTAGCAGAATCACTCTGTTAGACTAGAAAAATGAGATACAACAGTAAATTAAGCACATATCATCTCAAAAAAATTATTCGCCACTTTTGTGCCGATATTGAAGCCTCAAAAACCGCTTTGCTGACTGGTTTTAATCATTGGTACAACATCTTTCGTCAGGAAATCTATCGCCATCAGAGTAAACTTAAGGAACAACTCTATGGAAGCATAGAAGTCGATGAAAGTTATTTTGGCGCCAAGCGGCAACGAGGCTTTCATGGCAAGCTTAAGCGCGGCAGAGAAACGTTGAAACAGCCTGTATTCGGTATATTCGAACGTGAGGGCAGGGTTTATACGGAAATCGTTCCTGATTGTAAGAAGCAGACCTTGCAAGACATTATACTGGGTAAAGTCAGCTTGGACAGCGT
>NZ_JBXGGR010000116.1:0-3840 GCF_056855035.1 Suttonella sp. | reverse complement strand
GCAAATGGTGTTGAAGGTGATGTGTTTGAATTTGTTGAAAGCAGCCAATAAGTTAAGGCTAATAGCACCTATTGCTGCCTGAAAAGGCGGTAAGCAGCCTGAAATGGGCTGTTTAATCAGGATGAATGGGTAAAATTTGGGCACATAATGCTATTTTTCTTGAAAACCCCAAAGCGCGTGCAAACCGCTTGCATGGCTTTGGGTTTTTGCAAAGGTTTCAAATTATGAATGGCGGCACGGTTGGTGCTGGTGCCGAAATGGTCGATACCGAATCCTGCATTGGCATGTGCAGGGTCAAGTTTGTATTCGGCGGCATTTGTCAAGGCGGCGGCAAATACGACGCTGCCTAAGGGTGCTTTTTTCATGGTTTTCTCCAATGGCTGTAAAAGGTGGCTTATGATAATGATTTTCGATTTGAATATAATGGCGATTTTTCATGATGCGGGAATGCTCGGTATTGCAGGACGGGCTTCACTGCTGCTAAAAGGCGTGCTTTTCGGCAGGTTTTCTTCTGTGGGCGTCGTAGGTGCGGTGTTTTGTAAAATGCTCATGGCGGTTAAGATATTTAGGGCTTCATATAGTGCAAAATCTTGCTCGGCAAGATTGGCGGCAGCATTATGGTTCGAAGCGGTGCCCTCTGTTTTTGTAGCGTTATGTTGATTGGGTAAATGGTTGGGCAGATTGCGCTCGCTTTCATTGCTGCTTTGGCGTTGTTGATTGACTTTGAGCGGCGATAAGACGACTTGCGGACTGATCCCGGCGGCTTGGATACTGGTGCCTGAAGGGGTGTAATATCGTGCGGTAGTGAGTTTGACGGCGCCGCCGTGATAGAGCGGAGCAACGCTTTGCACGGTGCCTTTGCCGAAGGTTTGCTGTCCGATAATCAGGGCGCGTTGGTTGTCTTGCAATGCGCCGGCGAGAATTTCCGCTGCCGAGGCGGTGCCGCCATTGACGATAACGACTATCGGCAGATGATTTAAGACATCGCCTTCATTGGCGATGAATTCTTCTTGATCAATATCTCTGCCGCGAATGCTGACGATGATGCCTTGGGAGAGAAACAAATCGGCGCTGTTGATGGCGCTTTGGAAGATGCCGCCCGGATTATCGCGCAAATCCAGCACCATGCCTTTGACTTGGTATTTCACATGCAGAGCTTGGATTTCTTTGGCTAGGGCTTCGGCGGTATCTTCTTGAAATTGGGTGATGCGCACATAGGCGTAATCGAGATTGAGCATGCGCGAGGAAACGCTGTTGGCATGGACGAGTTCGCGCACAAGGCTTAATTGCTGCACGGTGTCGCCGCGCACAATAGTTAGATTGACCGTCGAGCCGATTTCGCCGCTTAAGAGATTGTCGATTTCATAGAGGCTTAATTCGGCGACGATTTTTCCGTCCACTTGGCTGATGATATCGCCTGTAGTAATACCGGCTTTGGCGGCGGGCGAGCCGTCAATGGCGGAAATCACGCTGGCCGAACCGGCTTTGATGTCCAATACCATGCCCAGTCCCGCATATTGTCCTTCGCTGCTTTGGGTAAAACTTTGGTATTCGCTTTCGTTCATATAAGCGGAATGCGGGTCAAGGCGCGTGAGCATGCCGCGGATGGCGCCTTCGATAAGGCTTCGGTTATCCACTTGATCGACATAGCTGTTTTTAATCGTATCAAAAACATCGACAAAGGTTTTCAAGACATCGAAAGGAATATCGTCAGGCTTATCGCCGCTATTTTCTTGACTGAGCGAGGTCAGCTCCAATGGATTGGGTGCCGCTGTCGAAGGGGTAGGGGCGTTTTGGGCAAAAGCCGCGACATGGCAGCAGGCAAGAAGAGGAAGAAAAAAACGCATGGCAGAATCCGCTAAAAATTTGCGCTAGATTATCGCATCTTGTGTGAAAAAACACATGACACTCCGTAAAGACTGTGGCAGTATCCGCATTTTTCACTAGGAGGATAATATGAAACGCAGACAATTACTCACCGCAACTAGTGCCGCTGCTCTAGCATTGGGCGCCGGCGCAGCACAGGCAAAAGAGAAAGAGCAGAAATTCAACTGGAAATTGGTCATGGCTTGGCCGAAGAATTTCCCCGGCTTGGCAACATCGATGGATTGGTTCGTGCAAGAGGCGAAAAAACTCTCTAACGGTCGTTTGAATATCACGCTATACGGGGCGGGAGAATTGGTGCCGGCTTTCGAGGTCTTTAATGCGGTCAGCGAAGGCACGGCGGAAATGGGACATGGCACGCCGTATTATTGGAAAGGCAAGATTCCGGAAGCGGAAATGTTTTCATCAGTGCCTTTCGGCATGCTGGCGGATGAAACCACTGCTTGGTTCTTGGAAGGCGAAGGGCGCAAATTACTGACGGAATTGTATAAGCCTTTCGGGGTCGTGCCTTTTATCGGCGGCAATACCACCATGCAGATGGGCGGCTGGTTTAATAAGGAAATCAACAGCCCTGAAGATTTGAAAGGCTTGAAAATCCGTATGCCGGGCATCGGCGGCGAAGTGTATAAAATGGCGGGCGCTTCGCCGACATCTTTGCCGGGTTCGGAAATTTTCACTTCCATGCAAAGCGGCGTCATCGATGCGACCGACTGGGTCAGTCCTTGGAATGATTTGGCATTCGGTCTGCACAAAGCGGCAAAATTTTATTACAACGGCTGGCAGGAGCCTTGCGGCCTGATAGAAATTTTGCTCAATGAAAAAGCCTTAGCCAGCCTGCCTGAAGATTTGAAAGCGATTATTGAAAACCTGACACAGACCTTAAACCAAAGAATGATGAACGCCTTTATGCACAATAACAGTCAATCGCTTAAGGTTTTGCAGGAGCAGCATAAGATCGAAATCCGCAATTTCCCTGCCGACGTCTTGAAAGTTTTCAAAGAAAATACCGCCAAATACTTAGAAACCTTTGCCGGTAAAAGTGCGATAGCAAAACGTATCGTGGACTCTTATCAAAGCTACCAAGCCAGTCAAGTCGAATACGCTAAAAACCGCATCCAATTCGAACAATCGCGTATCGCTTAGGAGGTAGTATGAAAAGACGGCATCTGCTTAAAACGGGCGGTGCGGCTGTCGTCTTGGGTGCGGCAGGCGCTGTCAAGGCGCAAGATAAAGCCATTCATTAGAAATTGGTCATGGCATAGCCGAAAAACTATCCGGGACTGGCTACCGCCATACAATAGTTTGCCGACGAAGTGCAGCGCGGCAGCAAAGGGCGTTTGAATATCATCGTCTATGGCGCCGGGGAATTAGTGTCTGCTTTTGAAGTCTTCAATGCCGTCTCCGATGGTACGGCGGAAATGGGACACGGCCCCGCCTATTATTGGAAGGGAAAAATCCCGCCGGTGGAAATCTTTACCTCCGTACCTTTCGGCATGAATCCCTTGGAATTATCCGCTTGGTTCTATGACGGCGGCTGGAAGCGGAATAAAGATGTCGGAAGGACGGAGAACAGGAATGTTTGCGGCGGCGAATGCAGTCAAAGTGCCTTAAAACAAGTAACGGAAAGAAGAAGGCAGCCGGGCTTCACCTGCGTCTTGGCGGCCGTATTGCGGGGCGGCAGGCGGAAGCTGCATTTTTCCGCGGTATAAATTTAGCGCTTGACTTGCATTTTTTTTTTTTTGTCATAATGATAGCTCCATTTTTATGAGTTTTTGGGCAAAGGGACATTTTAGGTGCTAAAAAGTTTGAAAAGCCTTATTCTGTAAGGCTTTTAGCGAGGTCAAAAGCTTTGAACACAAAAAATGCTTTTTCTGTGGCTCAAAACAGGTCAAAAAAGATGGCAGACAAATCATCAGCAACGATACAAATGCCGGCAATGCGGTAAGCGTTTTAGCA
>NZ_JBXGGR010000115.1:0-12423 GCF_056855035.1 Suttonella sp. | reverse complement strand
TGATTTTGTCTGCCATCTTTTTTGACCTGTTTTGAGCCACAGAAAAAGCATTTTTTGTGTTCAAAGCTTTTGACCTCGCTAAAAGCCTTACAGAATAAGGCTTTTCAAACTTTTTAGCACCTAAAATGTCCCTTTGCCCGGAAAGAAATGACAAAAACGGCTGAAAAAGGCAAAATCCATACGCTTTTTATCGCTGATACGCCGTCTTTTGGTGGGGCGGGCGGTGGTGCGGACATTTCCTACTCTCCTGCTTTTCCGCTTGAGCCTATGGTCATGCTTTCTGCTTGCCTTTTAATAAGAAAAGCGGAATATCCGAGGATATTCCGCTTGTTTGCATGATAAATGCTGAGTTTACCAATATTGATTGATTTGCTCGCGCAAAGCAGCGGCAGTGGCTTGACCTTGTTCGCCGACCAAAGCGCGACCGGCAATAAAGGCTTTTGCATTTTTCACGCTTTTGAATAAATGAATATCTTCAGGCACAATACCGCCGGTAATCGAGACTTCCAAGCCAATCGCTTCTAAACGCTCCATTTTTTCAATATCTTCTGCCGTCCAGCCTTTGCCTGCTAATTCTGCATCGCGAGAACGGTGGAATATCGCTTGTTTAATGCCCAGATTCACCCAGTTTTGCGCATCTTCATAAGTCCAATTGCCATAAATTTCAATTTGAATTTCTTTTGGACGTGTCAATGTTTGGCTAGCATTGATTTCGTCGGCGACTTTTTTACAAGCCGTAATAGTGGCGATATGCGCCGCGGCCGATACAGTGAGCCAATCCGCGCCGGCTTCAAAAGCCATTTCGGCAAGAATCGCACCACCGTCAGTAGTTTTTAAATCACAAACGATAATATGATTAGGATGCAGGGCGCGCAACGTGCTGACTGCTTTCATACCTTCCGCACAAGCTAAGATAGTTCCTACTTCAATAATATCGACAGAGCTTTCCGCATTTTTCGCATCAGCAACCGCTTTTTCAAGGCTTAAAGAATCAAGCGCAATTTGTAATAAAGGTTTTGCCATTATTTTTCCTTTTCAATCATTACTTATTTAATGCCGCATCAATTGCCGCATAAACCTCTTCCGCCGAGCGGCATTTCAATATTTTGGATAAATCCACGCCTGTTTCGCTATTTGGGTCCTCATCTTCAAATACTTGCGTGATTTCCATAATACCCTGCATATGCTGCTCATTATCGCTGCCGGCTAAGGTAATCAGTACGGAAACAGGTGCTTCTTCGCCGTCAAAATAGACCGGTTCTTGCAGGGTAACCAAGGCAAAAGCGCTGCGAATCACGCCCTCTTCCGGACGCGCATGCGGCATCGCCAACCCCGGCGCTAAGATGATATACGGACCTAATTCTTCCACTTTTGCAATGATGTTATCGTAATAACGCGCTTCGATGGCACCTGATGCCACTAACAAATCCGTACCGATTTTCACTGCTTCCTGCCAATTGTCAGCCTGCTGATGCAGGCTGACAGAAGCATTTTCAATTAATGACTCTTTGAGCATAATTTTCCTTCATATAAAGGCGGGGATTATTCCGCCGCCTGATGTTTCTGAATCAAGGCAATCAATTCCTGTCCGAAAGAATTCGGATTGAGCATATTTTGCACGCCCAAAACAGAAACCGATTCGCCGACTTCAATTTCTCCCGCCAGATGTTTTGAAGACACAATAATATCCACATTACCGAGCTTGCTTTTATAATCGGTTACCGCACAAGAGTCCATAATATTAAGGATATTGTGCTTATCCAAATATTGTCCGATCTTCATTTTCATCATCATGGAAGAGCCTTGACCGGAACCGCAGACCGCTAATACCCGAATCGGTTTTTCGCCGTTTGCTGCCAACACAGTCGCTTGCTCAGCTACAGGGGCTTTTTCCGTATCGCCATAGCCGTCCATTTCTTCCAGCGTTTTGCCGGCTGCCGCCGCTGCCGCTTCCGCTTGGCGCAGATTTCTCGCCGCAGGAATCATATACATGATTGACAAAGCAATTAAGAACAAAATAAAGCCGAAGAAAGCCATATTCTTAGGCAGAATTGCCACTGAACTCATAATACCTTGCATAATCGGCGGGAATAGCAATGCCCAGTCGGCCATACCCATCCAACCGTTGAATGAAGTACCGTTTTCGCTGAATAATTGAATCGCCCAAGCAGAACCGAAGACTTCGATCATACCCATGACAAAACAAATTTTCATTACCGCTTTCCAACCGCCGAATTGGTTCGCAAACACACCGATAGTCGCATTTGAGAAGAACATCGGGATAAAGCCGGGGATAATCAAGACCGGCGCGCCCACCAAGAGCATAATGCCTACCGCCAAGAATTGGCCGATAGCCCCCCACATGAAGCCGAACACCATGGCATTGGGCGAATACGCATAAATCGCCGCACAGTCGATAGCCAAGACCGCATTAGGAATCACACGCTCTGAAATACCTTTGAACGCCTCGGACAATTCCGCAACAAACATACGCACGCCGACAACAATTACCTGAATGGCAACGGCAAATTTCAATCCTGTTTCAAAGATATAAATCGGCCACCATGTTTTACCCGCCATCTTGGTTAATTCTTCAATGCCGAAAGACAGAAGAATAATGGTAAAGAAGCCGGTCATCACGATAACGGTTGCGGAAATACTGTCATGGAAAATATGCAACCATTTTGGCAGCTGCAATTTATCTACGGTTTCTTCTTTATCGCCTAATTTCGGTGCTAATTTTACCGCAATCCATGAAGCGACTTGTTGCTGATGTCCGATAGAGAATCCGGCACCGCCGGTTACCGCCTGCGTTGCCTTATACACAATATTTGAGGAAATACCCCAATATAATGCCATGATAATCGCGGTATAAATGATGGTTTCCATCATGCTCGCACCTAATATCATATAGAAGACTGCTACCAAGCCCGCTTGCTGGAACATGATATGCCCTGTCAGCATAATCGTGCGGATACCAGTCAAACGACGCAAGACCACCAGCAGAATATTCAGCGCCAATGCCAAGAGCACCGCCAAACTCACCCAGCTATACGCATCGCCCATCGTTTGAATGGTTGCTTGCATACTGGTGTAAGGGTCAATCACTGCACCTTGCAATTTATGCACTTCGGCAATTTTTTCAATGATTGGTTTAAAGCCGGTTACCAAAGCTCCCGAACCGACTTGCAAAATCATGAAGCCGACAATCGTTTTAATCGTTCCCTTGATAACCGTTGTGGCATCTTTTCTTAGCAAGATATAACCGATACAGGCAACCAAACCTAAAAGCAAAGGGGCTTTAGACAGAAATTGTGCGTTAATAACTGTTAAAGCTTGTGTTAAAAACTCCATACAAACCTAACCTTTTGTTTTTACCTTTAACTACATAATGCTCAATAATTACCATTCGGCAAATTACGCAGCTCGGCGATTATATCACAAAAAATTTTTTATCAAATTATTATTTAACTTTGATAAACACATAATTTTATTAAAAAAATAATGCTTAGAAAAAATTAATAAAAAGAGTTACAATACCAAGTCGGCGCATCTTGCGCGCTTTGGTCTGTGAAGACCCTTTAATTTAACGGAGAAAAAATGAGTAAAATTAGTGAAATTACGAGAGAAAGCTGGATTTTATCCACTTTCCCAGAATGGGGCACTTGGTTAAACGAAGAAATTGAGAACGAAGTTGTGCCGGAAGGCAATTTTGCCATGTGGTGGCTGGGCTGTGTCGGCGTATGGATTAAAACCCCCGGCGGCGCAAACATCTGCATGGATTTATGGTGCGGTCGCGGAAAAAACACGAAAAAAGTGAAAGACATGGTACGCGGTCATCAAATGGCGAACATGGCCGGCGTGCGCAAATTGCAGCCTAACCTTCGTGCTGCGCCTATGGTGCTGGATCCTTTTGCCATCAATGAAGTGGACTTTATCTTGGCTTCGCACTACCACAGCGACCATATTGACGTAAACGTCGCCGCCGCTATCGTCAATAATCCTAAATTAGATCATGTTAAATTCGTAGGCCCTTGGCATTGCGTGGAATTATGGAAAAAATGGGGTGTACCTGAAGAACGCTGCATTACTGTTAAGCCGGGCGATGTCGTCAAACTCAAAGACGTAGAAATTCATGCGCTGGATTCCTTTGACCGCACCTGCTTGGTCACTTTGCCTGTGGAAGGTGCAGAAGAACAAGGCGGAGAATTGAAAGGACTCTGCCCGAGCGATGAGGAAATGGGACGTAAAACGGTGAATTACGTTTTCAAAACCCCGGGCGGAAACATCTATCATGGCGCCGACTCGCATTACTCCATCTATTTTGCCAAACACGGCAAAGATTTTGATATTGACGTCGCGCTTAACAACTATGGCGAAAACCCTGTAGGCATTGCCGACAAAATGACTTCGATTGATTTATTGCGCATGGCGGAAGCACTGCGTACCAAAGTCATCATTCCTGTGCATCATGATATTTGGACCAATTTCATGGCAAGCACCGATGAAATCATTGCTTTGTGGAAAATGCGCAAAGAACGTTTGCAATACAAATTCCACCCCTTTATTTGGGAAGTGGGCGGCAAATACGTTTATCCGCAAGACAAAGATTTAATCGAATATCATCATCCGCGCGGCTTTGACGATTGCTTTGAACAAGAGCAGAATATTCAATTCAAATCTATGCTATAAACGACAATTGTTAAGCTTAAAAGCAAGAAAGGGAGCAAATGCTCCCTTTCGTTTTTCTGTCTAATCTTTTTTAAGACTCCGACAATTTTTCCGTGATTAAAGATTTCAATTTTTCTACATCGTTCTCAATCACTTCTACATACTTAGGCAGGTTTTCAATATCTGCAAAACGTGCCGGACGTTCGGCGGGATGTCCGACCGCTTCCATCACGGTGTCTTCAAATTTAGCAGGCAAGGCGGTTTCTAAGCATATCATCGGCACGTTTTCTTCCGCGAATTGCTCGCCGACAAATACGCCGTCTGCGGTATGCGGGTCAATTAAGCGTGCAAAGCGGCGTTCGATGCTGGCGATGGTGTTGAGACGGTCTTGGTGGGTGGAACGTCCTGCGCCCAATCCGCTTTCTTTAACGGCTTGCCATGCGCCGTGTTCATGAATACTGGGGATATGTCCTTGCTCGATTTCCTGCCACCAGCGCATGATTTGCGCACCGTCGCCGTCGCTCATCAGGTAGATAAAGCGTTCAAAATTGCTGGCTTTGCCGATGTCCATAGAAGGGCTGGAGGTTTTGGCGACTTCTTTGCCGGGGCGTACGCGGTATTTGCCGGTGCTGAAAAACTCATGCAAGACGTCGTTTTCATTGCTCGCCACAATCAGACGACGCAGCGGCAAGCCCATGCTTTTGGCAAGATAGCCTGAAAAAAGGTTGCCGAAATTGCCAGAAGGCACGCAGACGTCCACTGCTTCGCCAATAGCAACGCCGCTTGCCAAATAGGCTTTAAAGTAATACACCGACTGTGCCAGAATGCGCGCCCAGTTAATCGAATTGACCGCGCCGATATGATATTGGCTTTTGAAGTCGACATCGGCATTTACGGCTTTAACGAGATCCTGACAGTCGTCAAACACGCCTTGCACGGCGATATTCACAATGTTCGGCTCTTGCAGGGAATACATTTGCGCTTGTTGGAAGGCGCTCATGCGTCCGTGCGGCGAGAGCATAAAGACATTGACATTGTCTTTGCCAATCATGGCATATTCGGCTGCTGAACCCGTATCGCCGGAGGTTGCGCCTAATATGTTGAGCCGTTCGCCGCGCTGCGCCAAGACATATTCGAAGACTTCGCCGAGAAACTGCATGGCAATGTCTTTGAATGCCAGCGACGGTCCATTGGATAATTCCAATAGATACAGATTGCTTGCGCCTAAGCGCGACAGCGGCGTAATCGCTTCACTGCCGAATTTTTCCGCCGTGTAACTACGTGCGATAATGCCGCGCAATTCCGCTTCGGGAATATCGCTGATATAGGGACGCATGACTTCAAAAGCGAGGTCTTGATAGGATAATTTCTGCCAAGCGGTCAAAGTGGTATGATCAATCTGCGGAATGTATTCAGGCATTGCCAAGCCGCCGTCGGGCGCTAATCCTGCCAGCAAAACATCGCAGAAACTGCCTAAATCATGGCTGCTACGAGTGGATAAATAATGCATCTTCTCTCCTTCTGCGGCTAAGCAAGCGCCGCATGGTTAATCAATAAATTCAGGCGTTCATCGCCAAAAAAACGGTTGACCTGCATTTGGAACACCGCGCCGATGATGTCGCCATAGCGAAAATCTGCCACTTGGAAGAACCATGTGGCGACAATCTGCTGCCCTGTCTGCAAATGGCGCAGATTCATGCGCGTGTGCTGTGCGCCCAATTGCCGGCATTCAATCACTTGAAATCGATTATAAAACTGCGGTGCGGGCAATTCGCTGCCCCAAGGCTCGAGTTTTTCCAAATAACGCGCCCAGTCGATGTGCAGCATATCAGGCGGCAATTCGCCGTCAACATAAATTGCCGCTTCAGGTGCTTGCAAGCCGATATGTTGGTAAAAAGCGGCATTAAGCGCCTCAATAAGCGCCGCATAATATTCCTGCTGCACCGTCAGCCCTGCTGCCAAGGCATGTCCGCCAAATTGCAGTACTTGCGGCGGTAGAGATTGCGCGGCAAGCGCCAATAATTCATGGATATTCACACCTTGTACCGAACGCAGCGAGGCTTTGATTTTGCCGCTTTCTTGCGCATCGGTCGCCACCAAAGCCGGGCGGGCAAAGCGGGATTTGATTCTCGCCGCCACGATACCGATCACGCCTTCATGCGCATCAGGCAGATAGGCGCTGGCAATTGCCTGTTTCTCATCAATTACTTGCATTGCGCGGCTGCACATCTCGCTTTCCAAGGCTTTGCGATCGCGGTTCAATAAATCCAATTGCTCGGCATAATCACCGGCAGTCGCCCAATCATCGCATAGCAGCAATTCCACGCCGTCATGCATATCTTCCAAACGCCCGACCGCATTTAAGCGCGGCGCAAGTGCAAAGCCGATATCGCTGGGTAGCAGCACCGCTGGATTCAGATTGGCAACCGCACATAAAGCGCGCAAGCCGAGATTGCCCTTAGCGCTTTGCAAACGCTGCATTCCCGCCTGCACCAAAATGCGGTTATTAAAATCTAGCGGCACAATATCCGCCACCGTGCCAAGGGCAACCAAATCCAGATAATCGGTTAATTGACAGGCAAAGTCCCAGCCCTGCTCCACATAATGGCGGCGCAAAGCCAGTAAGAGATAAAACACCACGCCCACACCCGCCAAATGCGGCGAAGCGAATCGGCTGTCATGACGTTTGGGATTGACCACAGCCACCGCCGGCGGCAATTGCGCATCCGGCTCATGATGATCGGTAATGATGAGTTTCACGCCTTGGGCAAGCAAATCCGCCGCCGCCTCATGGCTGCGAGTACCGTTATCCACCGTAACCAGCACATCCGGCAAAGGTGCACAGGCGGCAAGCCCCGCAAGACTCAAACCATAACCATGCGCCATACGATTAGGCACAAAATAGCGCACCCGTGCACCCAATTTGCGCAGTACCCGCATCATTAAAGCGGTCGCGCTCGCGCCGTCAACATCATAATCGCCGTAAATCAGAATATCTTCGCCGCCACGAATCGCTCGGGCTAAAGTTTCTGCGGCAAGCGCAACATCCGGCAAAGCCTGCGGCGATTGCAGCAATTGCAGTTTCTTTTCCACCTCCGCCGCACTGCCCACGCGTGCTGCGTAAATATCGCGCACCACGGGATGCCAATCCGGCGAAAACTGCTGCGGCGCCGTACGAAAGGGACGGCGGATAATCTGCACCACGATTTAGTCGAAATATTCCACGCGGATATAACGCAGAGGCTCCGTTACCGCCACCATGCTTTCGATTTCTTTCACCGCATCGCGCAAATATTTTTCTTGCACAATATCGGTTAAGAAAATCAAGGGAATAACGCCATTTTGCTTTTGCTCGATTTTCTGAATAATCGATTCAATCGAAATTTTATGCTTAGCTAAAATCCGCGTAACCTCCGCCAACACACCAATCTCATCCCGCACGCTCATGCGCACATAATAAGCCGTCAAAAATTCTTCGGCAGGCAGAATTGGCAGAACGTTTTTATCGAAAATTTCCGTAAAACCGAATTCATTCAAACGGTTCTCGCTATCCAAATTCAGCTCGCGAACCGCATCAATCAAATCCGCCACTACTGCGGAAGCCGTCGGCAAACGACCTGCACCGGGACCGTAATACAGACTGTTGTCCACCGCATTACCCTGCACTTGCACCGCATTCATCACGCCTTTCACCCCTGCCAGCATCGTATTGCTCGGAATCAAAGTCGGATGCACGCGCACCTCAATACCGTGTTCGCGGCGAATCGCCATACCCAAATGTTTGATAACAAAACCTAATTCTGCCGCATTGGCAATATCGGCAGGCGTTAAAGTATCAATACCTTCAGTGAAAACCGCATCAAATTGCAAAGGAATACCGAAAGCAATCGAAGCAAGAATCGTGATTTTATGGGCAGCATCCGTGCCATTAATATCGAAAGCGGGATCGGCTTCGGCATAGCCTAAAGCCTGCGCCTCTTTCAGCACATCGTCAAATTGCCGTCCCTGCTCGGTCATCGCCGTTAAAATGAAATTGCCCGTACCGTTGATAATCCCTGCAACCGAAGAAATCGCATTTGCCGTTAAGGCCTCGCGTAATACCTTAATCACCGGAATTCCGCCCGCTACCGAAGCCTCATAAGACAACTCCACTTCATTGGCGCGCGCCAATTCAAACAGGCTTTGCCCATGCTTGGCAATCAAAGCCTTATTCGCGGTAATCACATGTTTGCGATTGGTCAAAGCCGTTTCAATCAAAGTCTTGGCAGGCTCATCGCCGCCCATCAGCTCTAAAATGATTTGAATCTCGGGATCATTGACAACCGTCATCGCATCATCGGTGCATTCAAAAGGCAAAGCAGCAGTATCGATCCCTGCCCAACTGCGCTTAGCTACTTTTTTGATATGGATTTGATAACCGCCGCGACGTTCGATTTCGCGCGCGTTTTGGGTTAAGACCTCGACAACGCCTTGTCCGACAGTGCCATAACCAATAATGCCGATAGATACGCTTTTCATCTGATTTTTCCGTAAAAAAGATGCAGTATATTGCGCTTTATGCCGCTGTCAATTGCTGATGTTAAATTTATTAGCGATGCATTTTCCCCGATACGCGATTGCTTTGCGGACTCAAAAACAACCGCTTCATACTGACCTATCCGGCTTTCTCGCTCAACTTAGCGCCGTTACTTAAACTATAGAAACGCTACTTCAATCTCATTGGCTACAAAAAAATTATCCCAACTAAAAAGTTGGGATAATTCAATTACAGCAACAGATTACATAATCACAATGCCATCTTGGATATATAATTTCAAATTATGCTGAGCATTTTCATAAACATTGTAAACAATGTCATCATGACTAATTTGGTCTTTTTTATCAAATACGCCAGAAACACCTCGTACTTTATCTTTTGTATCGTCACTAACATCGCCGCGAATATATAAACCGTCAACACTGTCAAGTGTATCCACATAAGATTTATAACTATCTATATTATTAATTGTAAGCGTATTAATACCTTTTCCATCCATGCTGGTCATATCAATAAACTCAAAGGATTTGATGCCATAATTTTGCAAATTAACAGCATAATTTGTATTGTTACCGGTAATTTTTAAGATATCAACACCACTACCTCCATTTATTTCAGCAGTATCAAACATATCCTTAACAGATAAAACATCATTACCATCACCCAAAAAGATTTTACTATCATTTTCTGCCTTATTGTGAATGGTAATATTGTCATTACCGTTACCTGTTGTGATAGTACTACCCCAAATAGCGCGATGAAGTGTAATAGTATTATTGCCATCTCCAGCATCTAAATTGCTATAAGTCAATGCTCGATCTGTATTACTTCCTGTTACATTTGCAGCAAGATCGATAATATCGTCACCATTACCTAAGGTTAAAGTTGAATTTTCAATTTTTCCTTTAATGTTCAGATAATTTCCATCATTACCCATTGTAATAGTAGTAGCACTACGATTATGACTTGAAGAACTAAAGTCACCATCGATGTATAAGCTATCACCACCATCACCTGTATTAATTAATGATCTATAAACCTCTCCTTTGATATGAATAAAATCTTTGTTTTTACCTGTAGTAATATCGGCAACACTTCGACCCCCAATGGTCAATTTATTTTCACCATGCCCAAGTTCTATCTTGCCAGTATTTTTCGAGTTTATTGTTATCTCGTCATTGCCATCATCTGTTTTAATGTAGGATTGGTTTATGCCGCCTATACTTAGTTTATTTACACCTGCACCCAAATCAATTCCTGCTACAAACGAACCTTTTCCGATTTCTACAACGTCATCTTGATTACCTGCTATTATAGAGTAATTATTGCCGCTATACTCTCCTGCAATAGTTATTTTATTCTTGCCACCGCCAACATGAATGTTGCTTGCAGCATTTCCACCTACCTTAATAGTATCATTACCATCCAGCATATTAATATAACCACCAAGGTAAGAACCATAAATCTCAACAGAATTATTACCTCCTTTTAGGTCAATATTGGTTATTTCGCTAGAATAAGCAATAACTTTATCGTCACCATTTTCAGCAATGATATTTGTATTTTTTGTAGCAAAAGCGATTATACTTGCACCTCCGGCAAAAGCATTTTTCTCATTACCAATAGTAATCTCATTATGACCTGAGCCGACATTAATCGTGCTGTTTTCAACAACTGTAGTAAGATTTAGTATGTCATTATCTTTACCTGTGGTAATATTTCCCCGATGATAAGCATTAGCTTTGACAGTAATAATATTTTCACCATCACCGGCATCAATTACCGCCTCGGAATAATTTGACTCAAGATTAATTATATCTTTGTCTTTACCTGTAGTAATAGCACTTCTATAATGCCAAGCATTAATATTTACCTCATTTTCGCCATCACCCAAATTAAGATTCCCTGTGGAATCACTGGTTACAATGGTTACTTTGTCATTACCCTCACCTGTGCTGATATGGCCACCCTGACTAGTTCCTCCGGTCTTCTTGTCTAAAAGAATATTAACGACATTATCTCCAGCTCCTAAATTCATATCAAATATATTGCCTCGACCGTTAACAGTAATTGTATCTTTTCCTGCACCGGTAACGAGTTGTGAACGTTCGGTTGAAGAAGAACTGTTTTTTATGATTACACTATTATCCCCTTCTCCAAGGTCAATTCTATTAACTGAAACTATACCTTTTACGTTGTTAATGATAACTTCATCGTTAGCAATGCCACCACGAATAAACGAGCCATTAAGCTCCCCAATACTGACTTTATTGACCATGCCTTTGGCATCTGCCACATCATGATTAAGCGATGTTTTGCCATCGGCATAAAATGCCTGGTAATCATCACCATCTTCTGTATCGCTATGCGTATATATGTAGGCAGATATACTTCCGCCTTTATATTTAAAGCCATTTAAAGCATATTTAAAATTACCTGTACCTAAATCTAAAAGACTACCACCTAGCTGTCCTTTAATGTCGGCAGTATCGTTTCCGCCACCAAGATAAATATGAGCAGACAGGACATCTTTTTCAACCACAAGAGTATCATCCCCTGTTTCCATAAAAACTTTTGCAAGTTGATTGTTGGTAATTTTAGCTTCAATACTTCCTGTTCTATTGTAAATATCATTATCTCGAATAATTTTATAGACATCATTACCTTCACCAAAATAAACAGAGCTCACTCCCTGCCCTTTAGCGATTAAAGTGTCATTACCAGCAGCCATGTCAACAATCGCATCTGTGGTTATCGTTCCTTCCAGTGGTCCAATCTGAGCAACATAACCGACAGTACCAACTTTGATGGTATCATCGCTATTAGTGGTAGGCGTTCCACTACCATCAGTATGATGTGCCGTATAGCGACCACCGTTATATCTAAAATAAATACTGCCTTCCGTACGGTCTTTCTCAGTCGGTCCGCCCTGCAAATCCCAGTTGGCATCAATAATGCGCGTATCAAGATTAATGCCTTGAACCACCGTAACAGAGGTATCAGCAATTGTGACGTTCTGTGTTTTATCACCCACTTTAATCGCTAAGGTTTCGTTTCCTTCCGTCGCTTTATCTGCTTTAATCGGCAATGTGATATTGAACGTATCCACGCCTTTAGGCACGTTTAGTGTGCCGTCCGCATTTTTGCTGACACCGTTGCTAAAGCTTGCTGTTCCATAATCATCAGCCGTAATTCCTTTGCCCGATAAACTGAAA
>NZ_JBXGGR010000112.1:0-9707 GCF_056855035.1 Suttonella sp. | reverse complement strand
CAGAATCATTATGCTTTCTCGCTCTAAAAGTGTAAGATGTCGGTAAGAAGCGTTCATTTTAAGAGTCCTTTTTTGTTGGGGAACAAAATTATACTCTATTATGAATGCTTCTTTTTTTGCACTTGGATTGTAAATTCAAGCCTTAAAAAACGATATGAAAAGAAGGCAATTTGTGGCAGGTTCTTTGGTCGGCGCAGCGGTGGCCGGCAAGGCTTTAGCTCAAGAAGCGCAGCAGGCTCAACAAGCCGGCGCCGAGGCAGAAAAGCACAGTTTCGCCAAAGTGGTGCGAATCGCGCAGGAGTTGGCGCAAAAAAGCCATCAGGCGCAGCGCCTTGATATGCAGGGCGTGTTTAAAGATTTGTCTTATGACCAATACCGCGGCATCCGTTTTCGCCGCAATGCCGATCCTTTGCAGGGAAACCCTTTATTCGGCATGGATTTATTGCCGCCCGGACGTTTTTATCAGGAGCGGGTCGAGATTGCTTTGGTCAATGCCCAAGGAGAGGTGCAGGCGCTGCCTTTTAATCCTGCCATGCTCGATTTCGATTCCAATCTTTTCGTGCAAGACAATTTAGCCTTTGATGAAGAGCAGATTGCGGCGATGAGCTGGTCGGGTTTTCGTCTGCGTTTTCCGCTCAATGCCGAAGAAGTGCAAGATGAATTTTTCGTTTTCCAAGGCGCGAGTTATTTCCGCGCCGTGGCGCGCGATACCTTATACGGCTTATCGGCGCGCGGTTTGGCATTAAAAACGGGCGATAGCGAAGGCGAGGAATTTCCGCTGTTTTCGCGTTTTTGGATTTACCGCCTCGGCAAAGGCGAGCAGAGCATCCGTATTGATGCCTTGTTGGAAAGTCAATCGATTACAGGTGCTTACCATTTTGAAATCACGCCCGGTGCGGAAACCGTCTGCACCATTCAAGCGCAGCTGTTCCCGCGGGTGGAAATCGGCAAATACGGCATCGCGCCTTTGACTTCTATGTATTATTTCAGCCCGACGCGCCGCCAGCAGGTCGATGATTACCGCAATGCCGTCCACGATAATGACGGACTGGCGATGCACACCGGCAACGGCGCGCGTCTATGGCGGCCTTTGGCAAACCCCAAAACCCTGCAATATTCCGCCTTTGTCGATAACAATCCCAAAGGCTTCGGCTTTTTGCAGCGCGCACGCCATTTCGAGGCCTACCAAGATGCGGAGGCGCAATATGAAAAACGCCCTTCCGCTTGGGTGGAACCGCTGGAATCTTGGGGCAAAGGCAATGTGTCTTTGATTGAAATTCCCACCGACAGCGAGTTTAACGACAATATCATCGCCTTTTGGAGCGGCGCGGAATCTATGCAGGCAGGACAAAGCTATCGCTTTTCTTACCGCCTGATTTGGTCGCAGGCAGGACCGCGTTATCGCAACCGCGCTATCGTGCAAGCCAGCCGCATCGGCAAATCGGTCAATGACCCGCAGGCTTATACCGTCGTGATTGACTACCGTTTCGCCGAAACGGTCACTGCGGAGCAATTGCAATTTGCCGTCAATGCCAGCCGCGGCACGATTACGGCATCGCATGTGTCAAGATTAGCCAACGGTTTGCTTCGCGCCAGCTTTGACTATCGCCCCGACAAGCAAAATGCGGAATTACAAGCCGCCTTATCTTTGGAGGGCAATGCCGTCAGCGAAACATGGTTCTACCGATGGACAATCTAAAACGCCCGCCCGTGCCGGCGGATGCGCCTTTGGCAATGCCGGTACAAGACTTAGGCAAAAAGCCGCAGGCATTGCCGGTCGCGCGCAGCATGCACACCTATCTGGCGCGTCTGCTTGCCTTTGGCGGCGCGGCGCTTATCGGCAGTATCGGCACTTGGCAAATGTATCGTGCTTTCGGCAATACCGATTTCAGCTTCCTGCAATGGATTTTGCTGTTCTTGTTTTCCCTGACCTTTTACTGGGTGTCTTTTTCCGCCACTGCGGCATTAGCAGGCTTGCTGCCGCAGCCGCCGGTCGCGGAAGGCTTGAATCCCGAAGGCGGCAAAATCGCCATCCTCATGCCGGTATACGGCGAAGACCCCGCCATGACGGGCGCGGCATTATTCACGATGGGCGAGGAATTGGCGGACAGCCCGATTGCCTCGCGCTGTGAAATCTTCATTTTATCCGACACGCAGAAAACCGATGCTTGGCTGGCGGAAACCGCCGCATTCAATCAATTGCGCCAACGCTGTCGCCTGCCGGTCTGGTATCGGCGCCGCCGCAAAAACATCGGACGCAAGGCCGGCAATATCGCGCAATTCGTGCGCCGTTGGGGTGCACGTTACGAATATCTCCTGATGCTGGACGCCGACAGCCTGATGAGCGGCGACAGCATCCAAACCATGGTCGCGCGCATGGACGCCGAACCGCGCTTGGGCTTATTGCAGACGGCACCGCGCTTAATCGGCGGCGAATCCTTATTGGCGCGTACCATACAATTTGCCGGCGCACTCTACGGCAAAGTGGTGGCGCGCGGCGTCAATGCTTGGCAGGGCAATGACGGCAATTACTGGGGACATAATGCCATTATCCGCTGCCGCGCCTTCGCCCAATCCTGCGGACTGCCGGAGCTGCGCGGACGGCGACCGATCGGCGGACATATCATGAGCCATGATTTTGTCGAAGCCGCTTTATTGCGCCGTGCCGGTTGGCAAGTGCGCATGGATCCCGATATCAGCGGCAGCTTTGAAGGTCTGCCGCCCACGCTCGGCGATTTGGCAGGACGCGAACGCCGCTGGGCGCAAGGCAATCTGCAACATCTCGGCGTGTTGCCGACCAAAGGCTTGAGCTTTGCCAACCGCGCCCATTTTGTCATCGGCATTCTCAGCTATTTGATGAGCCCGATTTGGATGCTGATGATGAGCGTCGGCATGCTGATTACCACCCAAGCTCTATTCACACAGCCGCAATACTTTCCCTTGGCATATCAACTCTTTCCCAACTGGCCGACCTTTGACAGCCGCCTGATGCGCCTGCTCTTTTTCAGCGCCTTAGTTCTGCTCCTGCTACCTAAAGTCATCGGTTGGCTCATGGTGCTGTGCAATCCTCGGCAACGCCGCTTATTCGGCGGCGCTTGGGCAGTCAGCAAAGGCTTTTTCTTGGAACTCTTGGTTTCCACACTCTATGCGCCGATGATGATGCTGATTCAAACCCATCATGTGATTGATATTTTCTTAGGGCGTGATTCGGGTTGGGCAACGCAAAGCCGCAGCGGCGACGTTATCCCTTGGTCGGCGGCGCTGCGCCAAACATGGCTGTATCTGCTTATCGGCATTTTGCCTTTGATTGCGCTCACCTATTTTTCGCCCATGCAATTGCTGTGGTTATCGCCGGTCTTGCTCGGCTTATTGCTCTCGCCCTGTCTGGCGCGCCACAGCGGCAATGTCGCCTTAGGGCAATATTTGGCATCGCGCTATTATTTGCTGATTCCCGAAGAAATCGATCCCAGCCGCGAAATGCGCAAAGTCATGCTCTTCCAAAACCAATTCGGCGAAGCGCGTAAAGTCAATTTGCGCAGCCTGCTGCAAAATTCTTCCCTGCTTGAAGCCCATATTGCCGCCCTAGACAGCGAAGACAGCCTCAAGCTCGACGAAGAAGATTTTCTTTTGGCGATTACCGTAAAAGCCAAACTGGAAGCGGCGCAACATCTGGACGAACTGCTGCGCTATCTGAATGATAAGGAAAAATTATTTCTAGCCGGCGACGCCGCCTTATTGCAGCAAAGTCATCAACATTTTGCCAATCGGGCATAATATTCAAGCCTTTCTTTTAATTAAAAAGAAAGGCTTTTTTGCTGCAAAGCTGAGAAGGCTGCTATCATTTCATTTTAATTCAAGGAAGCGCAAATGGACTGGTCAAGCATATTTTTCTATACACACTTTGCCCTTGCGGTGCTTGCCAGCATCCGCATCATCTACTCGCGCCGTTCCAGCAGCGCCGCCTTAGCTTGGCTGACTTTGCTTTATGCTCTGCCCGTATTCGGATTGCTGCTCTATGCCTTAATCGGTGAACCCCAACTCGGACGACAGCGCGCACGCCGCCAAGCCGATTTGCTAGCCTTTCACACCGAATTTGCCGACCGTTTTTTACCGCCTGACACAATTCCGCTCTGCGACATCCGTTTTCGCCAACTCTCCGAATTCATTAAAAAAGAATGCTATTTTGCCGCCTTAAGCGGCAACCGCGTACAGCTATTTCAGGATACCGACAGTATGTTGAACAGCATGATTGCCGACATTCATGCGGCAAAACATTCTTGCTTATTAGAATTTTACATTATCGACGTAGAAGGACGGATTGAGGCGCTGATGCGCGCCCTCATCAGTGCCGCTACTCGCGGCGTACGCTGCCAAATACTGGCGGACAGCGTAGGCAGCAAAAACTTCTGGGAATCGGGCTGGCCTCAGCGATTGCAAAAAGCCTGCGTAGAAGTTACCGCCGCTCTGCCGGTCGGCATCGCCAGCTCCCTATGGGTGCGCAGCGATTTGCGCAACCACCGCAAAATCATGGTTGTAGATTATCGCATCGCCTATACGGGCAGCTACAATCTGGTTGACCCCAAATTATTCAAACAGCAATCGGGCGTGGGCGAATGGATTGATGCCATGATGCGCTGCGAAGGCATGATTGCCCAGCAATTAGCCGCGGTCTTTTACGGCGATTGGGCGGTGGAAAACGATTACAATCTGAAAGCCACCTTGACGCAACTCAACGGCTATTTGCAGGAAATGCCCGACCATATCGAAATGCAGCAATTAGGCGGCGATTTATTACAAACCCTGCCCTCGCAGCCCGGCAGCGATCAAGCCCTGATTTATGACGTCATTACCGCCGCGCTTTACCGCGCCCAAAGCCAGATTGTGATTTGCTCGCCTTATTTCGTGCCGGACGAAGCCTTGCTCAATGCCCTGATTACCGCCGCCAAACGCGGCGTAGAGGTCAAACTCATTATGCCCAAGCACAATGATTCCCGTCTGGTCTATTATGCCAGCCGCGCTTATTATCAATCTTTGCTCGATGCCGGCGTGGAAATCCTTATGTATCAGGACGGCTTACTGCACACTAAAACCGTTTTGGTCGATAGACAGTTCGCCTTATTCGGCACCGCCAATATGGACATACGCAGCTTTTATCTCAATCTGGAAGTAACGATTGCAGTCTATACCGCTGATGCGATTGCACAAATCGAAAGATTACTTGAAGATTATCTCGATGATTGCCAACCGGTAGAACTGTCGAAATGGCAGATGCGCGAACGCATGCAACGCTTTTTAGAACGTTGCGTGCGTTTGATTAGCCCTTTGCTATAGTCTAAGAATTGAAAAAGTATTACGGCCTTGGCTCGCCTTGTACTACTTCCATTTCTCCGACGATATGAATTTCGGCGTAAAATCGCTATGCTGCGCAGTATTGCCCGTATATAGAAAAGGAGAGTAGGATGAGATTCATATCATTTTTAACCAATTGCTTAAGTAGATTTTGGAAGGGTTTGGACAAGCATAATCTGCCGCGATCTTGCCCCTGTATACCGATTGATGCCGAAAAATTAGCGGCGGACAGAGCTTTCAATGCCTTGCACAAAGAAGAGAAAAAATAAAACGGTATCGCGAGATGCCGTTCTTTATGCCTAGGTTTTTATGTCTAAGTCTTTGATGAGAAAGGAAATTCTTATATTGATATTCCGCTTCTTTAAGAGCTTAGGGCTTAAATTTTGCCGGTTAAAATATTGAGCATGCGGCGCAGCGGTTCTGCCGCCCCCCATAGCAATTGGTCGCCGACGGTAAAGGCGCTGAGATATTCGCCGCCCATATTGAGTTTGCGCAAACGTCCCACAGGCACGCTTAAAGTGCCGGAAACGGCGGCAGGTGTGAGTTCTTTCATACTGAGTTCACGTTCATTAGGAATGACCTTGACCCAATCATTATGCGCGGCTAAAACGCTTTCGATTTCCGCCAAAGGAATGTCTTTTTTCAGCTTAATCGTCAAAGCCTGCGCATGAGAACGCATGGCGCCGATGCGCACGCATAAGCCGTCGATAAGAATCGGATTGGCTTCGCGCTGCATGATTTTATTGGCTTCTACTTGCGCCTTCCACTCTTCTTTGCTTTGTCCGCTGTCCAAGGCTTTGTCAATCCAAGGAATAAGACTGCCCGCCAAAGGCACGCCGAAATTCGTGGTGTCGATGCCGCCGTGCAGGGCTTGGGTAACTTTGCGGTCGATATCTAAAATATTGCTAGCGGGATTGGCAAGCAAATCATGTACGCTGTTTTCCAAGCCGCCCATTTGGCTTAAGAGTTCGCGCATATTTTTTGCCCCTGCGCCGCTGGCGGCCTGATAGGTCATCGGCGTAATCCATTCCACCCAATCATTGACCAAGATACCGCCTAAGGCAATCATCATCAATGAGACGGTGCAATTGCCGCCGATGAAGTCTTTTTTGCCTTCGCTGATGGCGCGGTCGATAACGTCGCGATTGACAGGGTCTAAGACAATGATGCTGTTTTTCTCCATGCGTAAGGTAGAGGCGGCATCAATCCAATAGCCTTGCCAGCCTTGAGCGCGCAATTGCGGATGGACGGCGCTAGTGTAATCTCCGCCTTGGCAGGTAATGATGATGTCCATTTCCGCTAAGGCGGCAATATCATTGGCATCTTTGAGCGTTTTGCCGGCGCCGGCAAAATCAGGGGCAGCTTCGCCTGCCTGCGAGGTGGAAAACAGCGTGGTATCCACGCCGGCAAAATCGTTTTGCTCGCGCATACGCTCTATTAAGACTGAGCCGACCATGCCGCGCCAGCCGACAATACCGAGTTTTTTCATCGTTTTTCTCTCCCATGTAAAAGGGCTTATTTAAACGTGAATTTCACAGGCTTGCAATCACTTTTTTAGGAAATATCGCTAGAAGAGAAAGAAAGACCGTTCAAGGCGGCGTCGCAGATAGTTCGGAAGCTGCGGCAAGCTGAGCCGCAGCCTCGTCATTATCAATTTTTGCCGACAGTATCCGTTATAAAAATATTTTAAATTAGATGGTTATAAAAATGCGCATTGAATCGGCAGTCCGAACTGCCGTCTTTGCACGCGATCAAGGCTGTCGGTAAATAAATGGGGGCTAGGCATGTTTTCATAGCTAATCCGCAGTTCTTGAGTAGCAATTCCGTGTTTATTGAGCATACTGAGTAATTGTTTTTCACGGTTGATAAAGGCTTGCGTGTCGCCTTCGCTGTAAAAAACGATGTGATTCAGGCTTTCTTGCACGATGCGGTATTCTTTGTTCCAAGGCGTACAGGAAGCGGCGAAATCTTCCAAAGGCGTGGCGAATACCGGCAGATAACCGCCGTTTTTTCCGGCCAGCCAAAAGACGTCGTTAATCAGCATTTCCCGCCGTTTGATTGTCAATTGCGCGGAGCCGCAGCTGCAAGGCCTGTCTGCGGCGGTAAAGACGCTGTTGCTTTGAAAGCGGAAAAGAGGCAGAGTTTTGGCATGAAAATCCGTGTAGATAGGAATCAGACGCTGCTTATCTATCCATTTAATTTCAAAGAAATATTGATTTTCCTGCAAATGCAGCTGTCCTTTTTCGCAAGGCGCGGCAAGCAGGCGTCCGCCATGGGAATACAGCGTCTGCACTTTGCCGAAGGCTTTGCGCAAAATCAGGCGGTCGCGCGTGCTGAGCATACCGTTTTCGCAATAGACCTGTTTAGGCTGAATCTTGAGTTTGTCTGCTAATTTGTCATAGGCCAATTGCAGCAATGTGCCGTGCGGGGCGATAAGAATATCCGGCTGTTGCTGCTCGATTTGCTCCACATGGCTTTCATAACTGCGAAATAAATCATATAAACGGTAATCCGTTTCTGAAAGCAGCGGCAGGCGGTGCATAATATGGCTGAAGTAGAAAAAATGGGCAATGCGTACTTGCGCGGTACCGGCATTGCGGCTCAATACCGCAATAAAATGCGCCATTTTTTTAATTTGCTCTTTTTTATCATAAAACTTGCAATTCCCAACCGCTGTGGCGGACCGATTGCATGAGGGTGAAGTATTCCGCTTCTTTATGCCATTCGCCGCCGCGTGCATGAATGCGCATCCCTTCGGCAAACAGTCTGTGATAATCCAAGGCGGGCACGGTGCAGAGTGTGGAAAAATTTTGCGCGATGCCTCTGGTGTCCATCATCGGAATTAGGCTGCTGGGCTTGCCCAACCAAGGGCGGTAATACAAATTATTAGCGAGTTGCTGACGGAAATATTGCTGCAATTTCTCGCGTTGATATTCTGCAAGTGATTCTTTGTCTTGGAAATTAAGCCGGTTTAATCTCCGCATGGCGCTATTGATGTCTTTTTCGCTAATTATGTATCTGAATATTGAAGATAATTTCCCGAAGGATTCTATCATTATTCATTTTTTTTGACAGAAAATTTCAATATAACGAGGGCTTCGTTTAAAAAAATAAAACGCGCTCTTGTTAGAGAGCACGTTTTTCGGCTGTTGAAGCGGGAATTATTTTTTGCCTTGATTGGCAACGGCTTCCTGCAATTTGCGGATTTCTTCCGCATCGCCTAAAAAGCGGTCGCCAATCAGATTCATATTGTCATCAAATTCAAATAAATATGGGATACCTGTCGGCAGATTGAGGTTTACAATATCTTCGTCTGAAATGCCTTTCAAATGCTTGACGATACCGCGCAAGCTGTTGCCGTGGGCGGCGACGATGATTTCCCCTTCTTGTTCCAGAGCAGGTTTGATGTGGTTTTCCCAGTAAGGCAGAATGCGCTCAATCGTATCTTTCAAAGACTCGGTCAAGGGCAGGGCGGATTGATCGAATGCGGCATAACGCGGATCTTGCTGCGGTGCGCGTTCGTCGGTGTTTTCTAAGGCGGCAGGCGGCACGTCATAGCTGCGGCGCCAAATCAATACTTGCTCTTCGCCGTATTTTTCCGCGGTTTCGGATTTGTTCAGGCCTTGCAAAGAGCCGTAGTGTTTTTCATTCAAACGCCAGTCTTTCTCGACGGGAATCCAATCCAAATCCATCGAATCCAAGGCGAAATTCAGGGTTTTAATCGCGCGTTTGAGGTAGGAAGTAAAGGCTTTTTTGAAGACTAAGCCTTCTTTTTTCATCACTTCGCCCGCTTTTTTGGCTTCCGCACAGCCTTGCTCGGTCAAATCGACATTCGTCCAACCGGTAAACAAATTCAGTTTATTCCATTCGCTTTCGCCGTGGCGTAATAATACTAAGCGTTTCATCGCTGCTCCTTTTTGAAAAACAGCGCTTAGTATATATAAAACGATACGATTTCTACAATCAGCATTTTCAAGATATGAATAAATTGTTAGGCTGAAACCTTTGCAAAACCCCAAAAAATCCTCTAAATTCCCCCCAACCCAGAATTGAGAGGATTTTTCCATGAGCAGTTTCTTCTACCACTCCGCCCAAACCCTACTCAATCAATACGCTGACCGTTTCCCCTTGCTTAAAATCACCCAACTGCTCGATTGGCAAGCCATTGAACACACTCTTGCTAGTAAAAAAGTGGCTGATTTGCGCGACCATGGTGGTCGTCCTGCTTATCCGTTGTTGCCGATGTTTCGTGCAATATTGTTGGGACAATGGCACAGTCTTTCCGATCCTGAATTAGAACGCAGTCTGGTTACCCGACTGGATTTTATGATTTTTTGTCAATTTCCAGACGAAATGAA